>NZ_VIUG01000011.1:0-156974 GCF_007828255.1 Pseudomonas sp. SJZ078
ATGCATTCTTTATCGGCGCTTGGGTGAAAGGAGGAGGGATGAAATCTCCCACGGTCTGTACTGCGGCTAACAGTCAGAATCGAGCCTTGTCCCTCTTCCTCCCTTCAAGTCCTACCATACAAGCGGGCTTGCCCGGGAAGGCGGTGGGTCAGTTGTGGTGATGTTGGCTGTGCCGCCGCTTTCGCGAGCAAGCCCGCTCCCACAGGGGGCAAAGCTTGCGATCTGATCAATACAAATCCACCGGGTCCACATCCAGCGACCAACGTACCGCTCGTCCGCTGGGCATCTGTTCCAGTACCAGCAGCCAGGCGCTCAGCAGGCGATGCAGCGGCGCCCGGGCATTGGCTTGTAACAAGAGTTGCGCCCGATAACGCCCCGCTCGCCGTTCCATCGGAGCCGGTACCGGGCCCAGTAGCTCGATTCCGCTCAGGTTCTGCTCGGCCAGCAAACGTTCGGCCTCGCTGCAGGCATCGTCAAGAAAGCCTTCGGCCTGCCCCGGCTTGTGGGCCTCGGCCCGCAACAGTGCCAGATGGGCAAACGGCGGCAAACCGGCGCTGCGGCGTTCGCTCAAGGCCTGCTCGGCGAAGGCGAAGTAGCCTTGCTCGGTCAGTTGTATCAGCAGCGGATGGTCCGCCAGGTGGGTCTGGATAATCACCTTGCCCGGTTCCTCGGCCCGTCCGGCCCGACCGGCGACCTGGACGATCAACTGAGCCATGCGTTCGCTGGCGCGGAAGTCGCCGGAGAACAGCCCGCCGTCGGCATCCAGGATCGACACCAGCGTGACCCGGGGAAAGTGGTGTCCCTTGGCGAGCATCTGCGTGCCCACCAGGATGCAGGGCTGGCCCTTCTGGATCGTGGCGAACAGCTGGTTCATCGCGTCCTTGCGCGAGGTGCTGTCGCGATCCACCCGCAGTACCGGGTAATCGGGAAAGAGAATGCCCAGCCGTTCTTCGGCGCGTTCGGTGCCGGCGCCCACCGGGCGCAGGTCTACTTTGCCGCACTGCGGGCAGTGCCTCGGCACCCGCTCGGTGTGGCCGCAGTGATGGCAGCGCAGCTCGCCGTAGCGTTGATGCACGGTCATCCGCGCGTCGCAGCGTTCGCAGCCGGACATCCAGCCGCAGTCATGGCACAGCAGGGTCGGGGCGAAGCCTCGGCGGTTGAGAAACACCAGAACCTGCTGGCCGGCAGCCAACGTCTGGCCGATGGCTTGTTGCATCGGCCCGGAAATGCCGCTGTCCAGTGGGCGGCTCTTCACGTCCAGGCGCAGGAACCGCGGCTGTTTGGCGCCGCCGGCCCGTTCGTTCAGGCGCAGGAGCCCGTAGCGGCCGGTGTAGGCGTTGTGCAGGCTCTCCAGGGAGGGCGTCGCCGAGCCGAGGACAATGGGAATGTCCTCTTGGCGGGCCCGTACCAGGGCCAGGTCGCGGGCGTGGTAGCGCAAGCCTTCTTGCTGTTTATACGAGCCGTCGTGTTCTTCGTCGATGATGATCAGGCCGGGGTTCTTCATCGGCGTAAACAGGGCTGAGCGGGTGCCGATGATGATATCGGCTTCGCCGTCTCGGGCGGCCAGCCAGGCTTCCAGGCGTTCGCGGTCATTGACCGCCGAATGCACCAGGGCGATGCGGGCGTTGAAACGTTGTTCGAAACGCGCGAGGGTCTGTGGGCCGAGGTTGATTTCCGGAATCAGCACCAGGGCCTGCTTGCCTGCTTCCAGGGTCTGGCGGATGAGCTGGAGATAGACTTCGGTCTTGCCGCTGCCGGTGACGCCTGCCAGCAGGAAGGCGTGATAACTGTCGAAGCCTGCGCGGATCGCTTCGCAAGCCGCTCGTTGTTCGGCGTTGAGCGGCAGTTCCGGCTGGGCCAGCCAATGTTCGTGACGAGCGCCCGGGGCATGCCGGCGGACTTCCACCTGGACCAGGCCCTTGGTCAACAGCAGGTCGAGGCTGTCCTTGCTGAGCATCAGCTTGCTCAGCAACTGATGCGCCACGCCATGGGGATGCTGGGCAAGTGTCGTCAGGGCTTCGCGCTGGCGCGGGGCGCGGGCGATGCGCGGGTCATCCAGCGAAGCCCCCGGCGCCACCGACCAGAACCGCTCCTGGCGTGCTTCGGCCGGTTCGCCCTGGCGCAGCAACACCGGCAATGCCCAGCTCAGGGTATCGCCGAGGCTGTGCTGGTAATACTGGGCGGTCCACAGGCATAGCTTGAACAACGAGGCCGGCAGCGGTGGCGTGGCATCGAGCAACGCCAGGGCCGGTTTGAGCTTGTCGGCCGGGACCTCGCTGTGGTCGGTGACTTCCACCAGGATGCCGATCATCTCCCGCCGACCGAAGGGCACCCGCAAGCGCATGCCCGGTTGCAGCCGGGCACGCGGGACTCCGGCCGGGGCGCGGTAGTCGAACAGGCGGCGCAGGGGCGAAGGCAGGGCGAGGCGCAGGATGGCGTCGGGCACGCGGGGATCTCAATGACAGGCATGTTCAAAAGGCTGGGCGCAATCCCTGTGGGAGCGGGCTTGCTCGCGAAAGCGGTGGCACAGTCGGCATTGCTGCAAACTGATTCACCGCCTTCGCGAGCAAGCCCGCTCCCACATTGGCATCGTGCATGAGGCCGGGAGCCTAGCAGACGGTTGGTACAAGGCATAGCTTGCGTCATCGTCGATGTCTGGTAGAATTCGCGCCCTAATTACGTGCGGTATTCAACAATAGTGTTGGATGGCGGCACGCTAGCCTGAGGAAAACACCATGAAAGCCGATATCCATCCGGAATACCCAGCCGTTGCTGTAACCTGCAGCTGCGGCAACAAGTTCGAAACCCGTTCGACCTACGGCAAAGCCCTGGCGATCGACGTTTGCAACGAATGCCACCCGTTCTACACCGGTAAGCAAAAGACTCTGGATACCGGTGGTCGCGTTCAGAAGTTCGCCGACCGTTTCGGTGCTTTCGGCGCCAAGAAGGCCTGAGACTGATCATTTTGACGGGTCGTTTCGACGGCTGCGAAGTGATGAAGAAGGCGTCCCTTGCGGGCGCCTTTTTTGTGTCCGCGATTTGGCTGACCGGCGCCCAGGCTTTTTGCCCGGCACCGACGGGCGCGACCGAGGTGACGGTCCGGCGGGTGGTGGATGGCGATACCCTGCGCCTGGCAGATGGTCGCAGCGTGCGCTTGATCGGGCTCAATACACCTGAGCTGGGTCGGCAGGGGCGTTCCGACGAGCCTTTTGCCGTTGTGGCCCGCCGTCGCCTGGAGGCCTTGGTGGCTGCCAGTGACAGGCGTGTAGGGCTGGTTCCCGGCAAGGAAAGCAAGGATCGCTATGGTCGGACACTGGCCCATGCCTACGGTGTCGATGGCCGCAACCTCGAGGCGCAGATGCTCGCCGAGGGCCTGGGTTTCCAGGTGGCGGTGGCACCGAATGTCGACCTGGCGGATTGCCAGCGATCAGCCGAACGCCAGGCGCGCAAGGCGCGTCTGGGGCTGTGGGGGCGTTCACCCGTGCTCAAGGCCGGGCAGGTCAAAGCGTCCGGTTTCGCCGTGCTGAGCGGCCGTGTCAACGCGGTCAGGCGCAATCGTGGCGGTGTTTGGCTGCAATTGGACGATTCGGTTGTATTGCGCGTTGCGCCCAATCTGCTGGATCGCTTCGATGTGGCTTCCCTTGAGCGCCTTGTCGGCAGACAGATCGAGGCACGGGGCTGGGTGATCGACCGTTCGCGACGTGGGAGCACCGGGCAGGGGCAAGGCCGATGGTTACTGCCATTGACCGATCCAATGATGCTGAGTCCCTTGCCCGGATAAGAAATTGTCGACATTTTTTCTGTTGATTGTATGCATTGAGCCCTTGTGTTTCGTGGCCCTTGGCCCAAAGTCGTAGGGCAGGGCGCTTGACAGCGGTGACCGGTCAGTCTTGTAGGGACTTTGCGAGGCGCGTATCCTCGGCGGTCCGTCTGTCCAACACAGTAAAAAGCGGAATGCCCACATGTCTGATCTGAAAACTGCCGCTCTCGAATATCACGCTAATCCTCGTCCAGGAAAGCTGAGTGTCGAGCTCACCAAGGCCACCGCTACTGCCCGCGATCTGTCGCTGGCCTACAGCCCCGGCGTAGCCGAACCAGTCCGCGAAATCGCTCGCGACCCTGAACTGGCCTACCGATACACGGGCAAGGGCAACCTGGTTGCAGTCATTTCCGATGGCACCGCGATTCTCGGCCTGGGTGACCTGGGGCCATTGGCCTCCAAGCCGGTCATGGAAGGCAAGGGTGTGCTGTTCAAGCGTTTCGCCGGTATCGACGTGTTCGACATCGAAGTCGACTCCGAAAGCCCGCAAGCCTTCATCGACACCGTCAAGCGCATCTCCATCACCTTCGGTGGCATCAACCTGGAAGACATCAAGGCACCTGAGTGCTTTGAAATCGAACGCGCCCTGATCGAGCAGTGCGACATTCCGGTGTTCCACGATGACCAGCACGGTACCGCAATCGTGACTGCGGCCGGCATGATCAACGCCCTGGAAATCGCTGGCAAAACCTTGCCGGAAGCCAAGATCGTCTGCCTGGGCGCTGGTGCTGCGGCCATTTCCTGCATGAAATTGCTGGTGAGCATGGGCGCGAAGATCGAAAACATCTTCATGATCGACCGTACCGGCGTGATCCATTCCGGTCGTAGCGACCTGAACCAGTACAAGGCTGTCTTCGCCCACGCGACCGACAAGCGCACCCTGGCGGACGCACTGGACGGCGCCGACGTGTTCGTCGGTCTGTCGGGCCCGAACCTGCTGAGCCCGGAGAACCTGCTGCGCATGGCGCCGAACCCGATTGTGTTCGCTTGCTCGAACCCGGATCCGGAAATCGCCCCGGAACTGGCTCACGCCACCCGCAGCGACGTGATCATGGCCACCGGCCGTTCGGACTACCCGAACCAGGTCAACAACGTGCTGGGTTTCCCATTCATCTTCCGCGGTGCCCTGGACGTTCGCGCCAAGCGCATCAACGAAGAGATGAAAGTCGCGGCCGCCAACGCCCTGCGCGAACTGGCCAAGCTGCCGGTGCCTCAGGAAGTGTGCGACGCCTACGGTGGCATCAAGCTGGAATTCGGTCGTGAGTACATCATTCCGAAGCCAATGGACGCCCGCCTGATCACCCTGATCTCCGACGCCGTGGCCAAGGCTGCGATCGAGACTGGCGTGGCAACCCTGCCGTATCCGAAGAACTACCCGCTCAAGAGCGTGGATGACGTGTTCAACGGTTAAAAGCAGTCGCCCATAAAAAAACCTGGCCTCGGCCAGGTTTTTTTATGGGCTTCGAGCGGCAAGCTTCAAGCTGCAAGTTAGAAGCGAGGCATACCGCGCTTGCTTTGGCTTTACTTGAAGCTTGCGGCTTGAAGCTCGCCGCTGCTTTCCTAGAACAAATCGATCGGCGCCGCTTCATCCGCCGGCAGCGGGCTGCCCGGCGCAACGCCGTTGCCCAGTTCATTGACTGACGGCGGGGTGTCTTCGCTCTTGAACAGTTCGAAGTAGGCGCCGGGGGTGCCTGGAGTGGCCGCGCGACCGCTGACCGGGTCGACCCGCAGGCTGAGGATGCCTTCCGGTTCCGGCTGGGTGTGCGGCGGTTTGTCCTTGAGGGCGGCACCCATGTAGCTCATCCAGATCGGCAGTGCCACGGTACCGCCGAACTCACGGCGACCCAGGCTCTCGGGCTGGTCGAAACCGGTCCAGACGGTGGTCACGTAGTCGCCGTTGTAGCCGGAGAACCAGGCGTCCTTGGATTCGTTGGTGGTACCGGTCTTGCCTGCCAGGTCGGTACGGCCCAGGGCCAGTGCGCGACGGCCGGTGCCGAGCTTGATCACGTCTTCCAGCATGCTGTTGAGAATGTAGGTGGTGCGCCCGTCAACGATGCGTTCGGCGACAGCAGGTGCCTGGGTCGCTGGAGTGGCGGTGGTGGCTTCGCCCGGCGTCGGATTCACCGTGAACGTCTCGGCGGACGGTGCGGCGATGCCGTCGCTGGCTTGCTCGCCGGTAGGCACCCGCGGCGGGTTGGCCACGAACAGTGTCTCGCCGTTGCGGCTCTCGATCTTGTCGATGATGTACGGGGTGATCTTGTACCCGCCATTGGCGAACGTGCTCCAGCCTGTGGCGATTTCCATCGGGGTCAGGGTCGCGGTGCCCAGGGCCAGGGACAGGTTGCGGGGCAGGTCCTGCTTGTTGAAGCCGAACCGGGCGATGTAGTCGATGGTGCGATCCACCCCCAGCGCCTGCAACAGGCGGATCGACACCAGGTTGCGCGATTTGTACAGCGCCTCGCGCAAACGGATCGGACCGAGGAAGGTGTTGGTGTCGTTCTTCGGTCGCCAGACCTTGTCCAGGTACTCGTCGACAAACACGATCGGCGCGTCGTTCACCAGGCTGGCCGCGGTATAGCCATTATCCAGGGCGGCGCTGTAGACGAACGGCTTGAAACTCGAGCCCGGCTGGCGCTTGGCCTGCAATGCACGATTGTAGTTGCTCTGTTCGAAGGCGAAGCCGCCCACCAGGGAACGGATCGCACCGTCCTGCGGGTCGAGGGATACCAGTGCGCCCTGGGCGGCCGGGATCTGGCTGAACTTGAGAGTGTTGTCCGGCTGGCGCTGCACCCGGATCAGGTCGCCGACCTGGGCCACGTCCGACGGCTGCCGGGGGGCGGCCCCCATGCTGTTGGTGTTGAGGAACGGACGGGCCCATTTCATGGTGTCCCATTTCACGTGTTCCTCAAGCTCACCATTGCGCGTCAGGACCTTGATGCCGTCCTTGTCCACCTGGGTGACAATCGCCGGTTCCAGGCTGCTGATGGTGCGCTGCTTGGTCAGTTCAAGGGCCCAGGCCTCCTTGGTCTTGCCCGGCAGGCGCGACTCGGGGCCGCGGTAGCCGTGGCGCTGATCGTAAGTCATCAGGCCTTCGTGCAACGCGGTATTGGCCATTTCCTGCAGGTTGCTCGGCACTGTGGTGGTGACGCGGAACCCTTCCGTATAGGCGTCGCTGCCATAGCGTCCGACCATCTCGGCCCGAGCCATTTCGGCGATGTACGGGGCGTTCACTTCCGGTGTCGGCACGTGATAGCTGGCGTTCAACGGCTCATTGATCGCAGCGGTGTAGTCGGCTTCGCTGATCTTGCCGAGCTTGTACATGCGCCCCAGGATCCAGTCGCGCCGCTCCTTGCTGCGCGCCGGGTTGGCCAGCGGGTTGAAGCGCGATGGCGCCTTCGGCAGGCCGGCGATCATTGCCATTTGCGCCAGGCTCACATCACGGATCGACTTGCCGTAGTACACCTGGGCCGCCGCCTCGATGCCATAGGCGCGGTTGCCCAGGTAGATCTTGTTCACGTACAGCTCGAGGATTTCATCCTTGGTCAGCTGCCGTTCGATCTGCAGGGCCAGGAGGATCTCGGTGGTCTTGCGCGAGAAGCTGCGCTCGCTGGTCAGGAAGAAGTTCTTGGCCACCTGCATGGTGATGGTGCTGCCGCCGGACTGGATGTGCCCGCTCTTGACCAACTGGCTGGCGGCACGCATCAGGCTGCCTGGATCGACGCCATAGTGGTTGGCGAAATTGTCGTCTTCGGCACTGAGTAACGCATTGATAAAGTTGGGCGGGATGTCGGCGAAACGGATCGGTGTGCGGCGCATCTCGCCAAATTCGGCGATCAGCTTGTTGTCGCTGCTGTACACCCGCAAAGGAATCTGCAACTGAATACTTCTCAGCGCCTCCACGGATGGCAAACCCGGACTAAGGTAAAGAAACGCACCGCTCAGACCCAGGAGCAGTCCGCAGAAAACGGCGATGACGGACCATCCGAAAAATTTCAGCAGACGAATCAAGGCTTTTGGATATCCAGGCAAAGAATGAAAAAGGCGTCAGGTGCAGGGAAGGACCCGTGCTTGCAGCAAAGCGAAAAAGCGCTGCGCATTATAAGCATTTTTTTCCGTCGGAAACGCCATCCGGACGTCCGTCGGGCTGGGGTGATTGAACGCAATGCGTATTAGAGAGTCCGTAACTCACGGATAGTCATAGGGAATTGGTAGTGCTACGACTCTTCAATAAAAAAGCCCATACGCTTTTGGGCATCGACATCAGCTCCACATCGGTGAAGCTGCTCGAGTTGAGCCGCCAGGGCGACCGTTACCGTGTCGAGTCCTACGCGGTCGAACCGTTGCCGGCCAATGCCGTGATCGAGAAGAACATCGCCGAGCTCGAGGGGGTCGGGCAGGCGCTGTCCCGGGTCCTGGTCAAGGCCAGGACGCCTTTGCGCAGCGTCGCGGTAGCCGTAGCGGGCTCGGCGGTGATCACCAAGACCATCGAGATGGACGCCGGGCTGTCCGACGACGAGATGGAGAACCAGCTCAAGATCGAGGCGGACCAGTACATTCCTTATCCGCTGGATGAAGTGGCCATCGATTTCGAGGTCCTGGGTGTGTCGCCGCGCAACAGCGAGCGGGTCGAGGTGCTGTTGGCGGCCTGTCGCAAGGAAAACGTCGAGGTGCGCGAGGCGGCGCTGGCATTGGCGGGGCTGACGGCCCGGGTGGTCGACGTGGAAGCCTATGCGTTGGAGCGCGCCTTCGGCCTGCTCGCCACGCAACTGGCCGCCTCCCAGGAGCGGCTGACCGTCGCGGTGATCGATATCGGCGCCACCATGACCACCCTGAGCGTGCTGCACAACGGACGCATCATCTATACCCGCGAGCAATTGTTCGGCGGTCGCCAGCTCACCGAGGAAATCCAGCGGCGCTACGGCCTGACCCTCGAACAGGCCGGCCTGGCAAAGAAGCAGGGCGGCCTGCCGGACGATTACCTCAGCGAGGTGTTGCAGCCCTTTCGCGAGGCGTTGGTGCAGCAGGTTTCGCGGTCCCTGCAGTTTTTCTTCGCTTCGGGCCAGTACTGTGCAGTGGACCACATCCTGTTGGCGGGGGGCACGGCGTCTGTGGCCGGGCTGGACCGGCTGATCGAACAGCGCCTGGGCACGCCGACCCAGGTGGCCAACCCGTTTTCCAACATGGCCCTGGGCAGCAAGGTCAATGCCGGTGCCCTGGCCAGTGATGCGCCGGCGCTGATGATCGCCTGCGGGCTGGCCCTCAGGAGTTTCGACTGATGGCACGGATCAACCTTCTTCCCTGGCGCGAAGAGTTGCGCGAAGAGCGCCGCAAGCGCTTCCTGCTGGCGTTGGTGGGGGCGCTGGTCGGTGCGGTAGGGGTGACCTTGATCGGGGTGCAATACCTGCACGGCGCCATCAACCACCAACTGGCGCGTAACGGACATATTTCCGAGCAGATAGCGGTACTGGACGAGCGAATCAAGCAGATCAGCGAGCTGAAGGCCCGGCGCCAACAATTGTTGGAGCGCATGCGCATCATCCAGGACCTGCAGGGCAACCGCCCGGTCAGCGGGCGTATCTTCGATCAATTGGTGCGGACGTTGCCGGACGGGGTGTATTTCACCGAGGTGAAAATGGAAGACCGGACGCTCTCCATCAAGGGCGCGGCGGAGTCCAACCATCGGGTCTCGGACCTGATGCGCAACCTGGACGCGTCGGATCTGTTCGACGCGCCCAGCCTGACCGAAGTCAAGGCCACGACGGCTGGGCAGCTCGACCAGGCCAACGTGTTCCAGCTGACGGTCCGCCAGACCCAGCCGGCCGACGCGGAGGACGCCCAATGAAACCGGGGGAGTGGTTCGACGCGCTGCGCAAGGTCGACTTCAGCGACCTGGACACCAATAACGTCGGCTCCTGGCCGATGCCGGTCAAATGGCTGGCCGGCGTCCTGCTGGTCGTCCTGGTCCTGGGGTTGGGCTATAACTTCGCCGTGAGCGATCTGGAGGATCAGTTGCAGCAGGTGCGCGAGGAAGAAAATACCCTCAAGGCGCAATTCGCGGGCAAGGCCCACATGGCCGCGAACCTGGAGCGCTACATCGAGCAGATGAAGCAGATGGAAACCTCCTTTGGTGTGCTGTTGCGGCAATTGCCCAGCGACACCGAGGTACCTGGCCTGTTGGAAGACATCACTCGCACCGGCCTGGGCAGCGGACTGGAGTTCGAGGAAATCAAACTGCTGCCCGAAGTGACCCAGCCGTTTTACATCGAACTGCCGATCCAGATCACCGTGACCGGTGGCTACCATGACCTGGCGACATTCGTCAGCGGGGTTGCCGGGCTGCCCCGCATTGTCACGTTGCACGATTTTGATATCGCCCCCGCGGATCCCGAAGGGGGATCGAAGCTGCGCATGAGCATCCAGGCCAAAACCTACCGGTACAACGAGCAGGGGACGCAGCCATGAAGCCGCTCCACTGCATGGGCCTGCTGGCGGGGCTGGTGGTGCTGACCGGCTGTAACAACGACACTGGCTTCGAGGACCTGGACGCCTACATGAATGAAGTGCGGTTGCGTCCGCCCGGCAAGATCGAGCCGACGCCGACCTTCAGGCCAAACGAAACCTTCACCTACAACGCATCCGACCTGCGCAGCCCGTTCTCACGGCAGGTCCGGGTGGATCAGGCTGAGCGGCAAAAAGGTTCGCGCAATGTCCAGCCCGATCCGAACCGGGTCAAGCAATACCTCGAAGGCTTCAACATCGAACAGTTTGAAATGGTTGGCACGATCGCCAATGCCAGTGGCGCCTATGCGCTGCTGCGCGGTGCGGGCGGGGTGCACCGGCTCAAGGTCGGTGACTACCTGGGGCGCAATGACGGGCGAATCGTCGCCATCGGTGCCACCCAGGTCGATGTGGTCGAAATCGTTCCCGATGGCGAAGGTGCCTGGCTGGAGCGACCACGGACCATTCCTTTGAAAGAGCACTCAGTGGAACTCGAACAATGAACAGGATTTTTACCGCCTTCGGTGTTTCGCTATGGATGGCGCTGATGTCACCGATGGTGCTTGGGGCGAGCCTGAAGACGCTGGATGTCGCGGCTTTGCCGGGGGGCCGGGTCGAGTTGAAGCTCACTTTCGACGGGCCACCCCCCACCCCGCGGGGCTATACCACCGAACAACCGGCCCGGATCGCCCTGGACCTGCCAGGGGTGACCAACCAGTTGGCGCGCAAGACCCAGGACCTTGGCAGCGGCAATGCGCGCAACGCCACGGTGGTCGAGGCGGGGAACCGCACCCGGTTGATCATCGGCCTCACCCAATTGGTGCCGTATAACGCTCGGGTCGAGGGCAATAATCTGTTCGTGGTGGTCGGCAAGGGCGCGGAGCCCAGGAGTGCCGCCCAGGCCCCGCGCCCGGCGGCGGCCGGGGTGGTGCCTGCCAGGAGCAACGCGCCGGTGGGCAGGGCCATCCGTGGCGTGGACTTTCAGCGCGGGACCCAGGGTGAAGGCAATGTAGTGATCGACCTGTCGGACCCCTCCATCGCACCGGATATCCAGGAGAGGGAAGGCAAGATCATTCTCAACTTCGCCAGAACCCAATTGCCTGAACCACTGCGGGTGCGCCTGGACGTCAAGGACTTCGCCACCCCGGTGCAGTTCGTCAACGCCAGCGCCGGCTCCGACCGGGCCACCATCAGCATCGAGCCCGGCGGTACCTTCGATTATTCGACCTACCAGACCGACAACAAACTGACCGTCAGCGTCCGGCCCATGACGGTCGAGGACTTGCGCAAGCGCGACACTGACCGTGCCGCCTACAACGGTGAAAAGCTGTCCCTGAATTTCCAGGACATCGAAGTGCGCTCGGTCCTGCAACTGATTGCCGACTTCACCAACCTGAACCTGGTGGCAAGCGACACGGTGCAGGGCGGTATCACCTTGCGGTTGCAGAATGTTCCGTGGGACCAGGCGCTGGACCTGGTGCTGAAGACCAAGGGGCTGGACAAGCGCAAGGTCGGCAATGTGTTGCTGGTCGCCCCCGCCGATGAGATTGCGGCTCGCGAGCGCCAGGAACTGGAGTCCCAGAAGCAGATTGCCGACCTGGCGCCGCTGCGGCGAGAGCTGTTGCAGGTCAACTATGCGAAGGCGGCGGACATCGCCAAGCTGTTCCAGTCGGTGACCAGCGCCGAGGCGAAAGCCGATGAACGCGGCACGATCACGGTGGATGAGCGAACCAACAACATCATTGCCTACCAGACCCAGGACCGCCTCGACGAATTGCGCCGTATCGTGGCGCAGCTGGATATTCCGGTGCGCCAGGTGATGATCGAGGCTCGGATCGTCGAGGCCAACGTCGATTACGACAAGAGTCTGGGCGTGCGTTGGGGCGGCTCGGTGCAGAACCAGGGCAACTGGAACTCTTCCGGTGTGACCACCGGCAGCTCCACCACTATCGGCACGCCGGGCAGTACCAGCACCAACCAGCCATTCGTCGACATGGGCGCGACGGGCAATACCTCGGGCATTGGCATTGCGTTCATCACCGACAACGTATTGCTGGACCTGGAGCTGACGGCCATGGAGAAAACCGGCAATGGGGAAATCGTTTCCCAGCCCAAGGTGGTGACGTCGGACAAGGAGACTGCAAAAATCCTCAAGGGCACGGAAATCCCCTACCAGGAAGCCAGTTCCAGTGGGGCCACTTCGGTGTCGTTCAAGGAAGCCTCGTTGTCGCTGGAGGTGACCCCGCAGATCACCCCGGACAACCGCATCATCATGGAGGTCAAGGTCACCAAGGATGAACCGGACTACCTGAACAAGGTGCAGGAGGTGCCACCGATCAAGAAGAACGAAGTCAACGCCAAGGTGCTGGTCAATGACGGCGAGACCATTGTGATTGGCGGGGTTTTCTCAAATACTCAGAGCAAGGTTGTAGATAAGGTGCCATTTCTTGGCGATGTGCCGTATCTTGGCCGCCTTTTCCGGCGTGATCTGGTTTCGGAGAAAAAATCCGAGCTGCTGGTATTCCTCACTCCGCGTATCATGAACAACCAGGCGATTGCTGTGAGTCGTTGATTCTGTGCGAAATTTGATTCTTGTTGGGCCGATGGGCGCTGGAAAAAGCACCATCGGCCGTTTGCTGGCCAAAGAGCTGCGCCTGCCGTTCAAAGATTCCGACAAGGAAATTGAATTGCGCACGGGCGCGAATATCCCGTGGATTTTCGACAAGGAAGGCGAACCAGGCTTTCGTGATCGCGAGCAGGCGATGATCGCTGAGCTGTGCGCATTCGAAGGTGTGGTGCTGGCCACTGGCGGCGGCGCCGTGATGCGCGAAGCCAACCGTCGGGAATTGCATGCCGGCGGACGGGTGGTCTACCTGCACGCCTCCGTCGAACAGCAGGTCGGTCGTACCGCCCGGGACCGCAACCGTCCGCTGCTGCGTACCGCCGATCCGGCCAAGACCCTGCGGGACCTGCTGGAGCTGCGTGATCCGCTGTACCGGGAGATCGCCGATCTGGTGGTGGAAACCGACGAACGGCCCCCGAGGATGGTAGTGCTGGAGATTCTCGAACGTCTGCAGCAACTGCCTCCCCGTTAATGCACCACGGGAAATGCGCTATCCTCGGCGTCTCGCCGTCATCCGCCCGGATGTAGCAGATGGCCGTCGAGTGGCGTCAGAGCAGACACCGTGGACTTTTCGTTAACTGCAGGCAGGACGCCTGATTCCATCTTTGACCGTGGGGACACATGCAGACACTAAAGGTTGACCTGGGCGAGCGCAGCTACCCGATTCACATTGGCGAAGGCTTGCTGGACCAGCCACAACTGCTGGTGCCGCATATCGCCGGGCGGCAAGTGGCGATCATCTCCAACGAAACCGTCGCCCCTTTGTATCTGGAGCGCCTGACCCGCAGTCTGTCGGCCTTCTCGGTCATTTCCGTGGTGTTGCCAGACGGCGAGGCGTTCAAGAACTGGGAAACCCTGCAACTGATTTTCGACGGCCTGCTGACCGCGCGGCATGACCGGCGCACCACGGTGGTGGCCTTGGGCGGTGGGGTGATCGGCGACATGGCCGGTTTTGCCGCGGCCTGCTACCAGCGCGGCGTCGACTTCATCCAGATCCCTACCACGTTGCTGTCCCAGGTCGACTCGTCAGTGGGCGGCAAGACCGGGATCAACCATCCGCTGGGCAAGAACATGGTCGGCGCTTTCTATCAGCCCAACGTGGTGCTGATTGATACCGCTACCCTCAATACCTTGCCGTCCCGTGAGCTGTCCGCAGGGCTCGCTGAGGTCATCAAGTATGGGCTGATCTGCGACGAACCGTTCCTGGGCTGGCTCGAAGAGAACGTCGATCGCCTGCGGGCGCTGGACCAGGCAGCCCTGACCTACGCCATCGAGCGCTCCTGCGCGGCCAAAGCCGCGGTGGTCGGAGCCGATGAGCGGGAGTCGGGTGTACGGGCCACGCTCAACCTGGGCCACACCTTTGGGCACGCCATCGAGACCCACATGGGGTATGGTGTCTGGCTACATGGCGAGGCGGTAGCGGCCGGTACGGTCATGGCCCTGGAAATGTCCGCGCGCCTGGGCTGGATCAGCGAGCAAGAGCGTGATCGCGGCATTCGTCTCTTCCAGCGCGCCGGGCTGCCGGTGGTGCCTCCCGAGGAAATGACCGAGGCCGATTTCCTCGAACACATGGCAATCGACAAGAAAGTGATCGATGGTCGTCTGCGTCTGGTGCTGCTGCGCCGCATGGGCGAAGCGGTGGTGACCGACGATTATCCGAAAGAGGTTCTACAGGCCACGCTGGGCGCGGATTACCACGCCCTGGCTCAGCTTAAAGGTTAATGAGATTCCGATGACTAGTTTGCATGCCGACGAGGCTTTCCTCGGCCATTTCCAATTGAGTCACGACCCCTTCGCTCCACGGGTCCCCGGCTTCAAGTTTTTCCCGGCCCAGCGCAAACCGGTGCTGGGTCAGTTGCATCACCTGGCGCGCTACAGCCAATTGCTGCTGGTCGTCACCGGTCCTCAGGGCAGTGGCAAGACCTTGCTGCGCCAGGCGCTGGTGGCCAGCACCAACAAACAGTCGGTGCAAAGCGTGGTGGTCTCGGCCCGTGGTGCCGGAGATGCCGCCGGTGTGTTGCGCCAGGTCGCACAGGCGCTGAACCTGGCCCAGGCCGAAGTGGGCGCGATTCTCGACCAGATCGTCCAGTTGGCGCTGACCGGGCAGGAGGTCTATCTGCTGGTGGATGACGCCGAGCAGCTCGACGAGTCGGCCCTGGAGGCCCTGCTGGCGCTGGCGGCCGGTGCGCCTGAAGGGCGTCCCCATGTGTTCCTGTTTGGCGAGTCGTCGCTGATCGCCGATCTGGACCAGCTGGAGCTCGAGGAAGAGCGCTTCCATATCATCGAGCTGGCGCCCTACACCGAAGAAGAGACCCGCGAATACCTGGATCAGCGTCTTGAAGGCGCGGGTCGGGGTATCGAACTTTTTACCGCCGATCAGATCTCTGAGATTCACGAAGGTTCCGGCGGCTGGCCTGGCAACATCAACCAGGTCGCTCGTGATGCCTTGATCGAAGTCATGATTGCCAGCCGCTCAGCGGTGAAGCGTCCAACCATGGGGTTCAACATGCCGAAGAAACACGTATTGGCGATTTCCGCCGTCGTCGTGGTCGCGGTCGTCGCGGCCTGGCTGATGCCGGGTCGCAACAAGGCGCCGACGACCGGCGCGCCTGCCAACGAACAGGCACAACTGCCCCTCGGCCAGGGGGCGCCGAAGCCCAATGGCGGTGCGCCAGCGGTGGAATTTGCCGGCAGCACCCAGCCGATGCCGCTGCCGCTGGTCGGCCAGTCGCAACCGGTCATGCGCGGGCCATTGGCTGAAGCCGCCGGTGGAATCACCGAGGGCGACGATGGCGCGGCGCCACCGATCGACGACGGCGACACGCCGCCGACCGTGACCACCACGGCGCCGCCTGAGGGCGTGCCTGCCGGTCCGGCTCCGACACCCACGCCTGCTCCGGCCGCCAAGCCGACCCCGGCGCCGACCCAGGTGGCGACGGCCAAGCCTGCCCCGGCGCCGGCCGCCAAGCCGACACCTGCCCCGGCGGCCAAGCCTGCAGCACCGGCCAAGGCCGCGGGTGGCAACTGGTATGCCGGTCAGGCACCGGGCAACTACGTCGTACAGATTCTCGGCACCAGCTCCGAAGCCACCGCGCAGAACTTCGTCAAGGAGCAGGGCGGCGAGTATCGTTATTTCAAGAAAGTCCTCAACGGCAAGCCACTGTATGTCATCACTTATGGCAGTTTTGCCAACCGTGATGCAGCTGTTTCCGCTATCAAGGCCTTGCCAGCGAAGGTTCAGGCTGGTAAACCTTGGCCTCGCACTGTCGCCAGCGTCCAACAGGAACTGGCTGCAACCCGCTGAAGATTCGGCGGCCTTACCCAGGCCGCCTCTCCCGGCAACCTCAACATTTCCGCAAGAGCGAGCGACCTGTCAGGCCGCGCGCCTTGTGGTGTCTGCGTCACAGTAGCGTTTGAGTCGTAGCGGTCGAACCCAAAAAAGTTTTGACTAGCACAGCATATAGCTTTAAACCTTTCACAAATGCGACATGAATTTGCGACGTTTCGTCGTCAAATTTGTGGGCGTCTGTGTCGGCATGTACAATGACCTCCCTTTTGCCCCCGCAAAGCCGGCGTACGTTCGGCGCGACATGCAACTGGCTGAATTGAAAAGAAATTTGTCTCGAAAAGAGGCAGCCTGGTGAGAAAGTGTCTATGAAAGCAGGTCTGTACCAACCAGATGAATTCAAGGATAACTGTGGTTTTGGCCTGATAGCCCACATGCAGGGCGAGCCTAGCCATACCCTTTTGCAAACGGCCATTGAGGCCCTGACCTGCATGACCCACCGTGGTGGGATCAACGCCGACGGCAAGACTGGTGACGGTTGTGGCTTGCTGATTCAAAAGCCTGATGAGTTCCTGCGTGCCATTGCCCAGGAAACGTTCGGCGTCACCCTGCCCAAGCAGTACGCCGTAGGCATGGTGTTCTTCAACCAGGACCCGGTGAAGGCCCAGGCCGCTCGCGAGAATATGGACCGCGAGATCCTGGCCGCCGGTCTGCAACTGGTCGGCTGGCGCAAAGTGCCGATCGACACCAGTGTCCTCGGTAGCCTGGCCCTGGCGCGCCTGCCGCAGATCGAACAAGTGTTCATCGCCGGCGAAGGCCTGAGCGACCAGGAAATGGCGATCAAGCTGTTCAGCTCCCGTCGTCGCTCGTCCGTGGCCAACGCCGCCGACACCGACCACTACATCTGCAGCTTTTCCAACAAGACCATCATCTATAAAGGCCTGATGATGCCGGCGGACCTCACCGCCTTCTATCCGGACCTGAGCGACGAGCGCCTGAAAACCGCGATCTGCGTGTTCCACCAGCGCTTCTCCACCAATACCCTGCCGAAATGGCCGTTGGCGCAGCCATTCCGCTTCCTCGCCCACAACGGCGAGATCAACACCATCACCGGCAACCGTAACTGGGCTCTGGCCCGTCGCACCAAGTTCGCCAACGACCTGATGCCCGACCTCGAGGAGCTCGGCCCGCTGGTCAACCGCGTGGGCTCGGACTCCTCGAGCATGGACAACATGCTCGAACTGATGGTGACCGGTGGCATCGACCTGTTCCGTGGCGTGCGCATGCTGGTTCCACCAGCGTGGCAGAACGTCGAGACCATGGACCCGGACCTGCGGGCGTTCTACGAATACAACTCCATGCACATGGAGCCGTGGGACGGCCCGGCCGGTATCGTCATGACCGATGGTCGCTATGCCGTGTGCCTGCTGGACCGTAACGGTCTGCGCCCGGCGCGCTGGGTCACCACCACCAACGGTTTCATCACCCTGGCTTCGGAAATCGGCGTTTGGAACTACCAGCCCGAAGACGTTATTGCCAAGGGCCGCGTGGGCCCGGGCCAGATCTTTGCCGTGGACACCGAAACCGGCCAGATCCTTGACACCGACGCCATCGACAACCGCCTCAAGTCCCGTCATCCATACAAGCAATGGCTGCGCAAGAACGCCCTGCGCATCCAGGCGACCATGGAAGACAACGACCACGGCTCGGCTTTCTACGACGTCGATCAGCTCAAGCAGTACATGAAGATGTACCAGGTGACGTTCGAAGAGCGTGACCAAGTGCTGCGTCCGTTGGGTGAGCAGGGCTACGAAGCGGTCGGCTCGATGGGTGACGACACGCCGATGGCGGTGCTGTCGCAGCGCGTGCGCACGCCATACGACTATTTCCGCCAGCAGTTCGCCCAGGTGACCAACCCGCCGATCGACCCGCTGCGCGAAGCGATCGTGATGTCGTTGGAAATCTGCCTGGGCGCTGAACGCAACATTTTCCAGGAGTCGCCGGAGCACGCCTCGCGGGTGATCCTCAGCTCGCCGGTCATTTCCCCGGCCAAGTGGCGTTCGCTGACCAACCTTGACCGTCCGGGCTTCGCGCGTCAGGTCATCGACCTGAACTACGACGAAAGCGTCGGCCTCGAAGCGGCCATCCGCAATGTGGCCGATCAGGCTGAAGAAGCCGCGCGCGCCGGTCGCACCCAGATCGTGCTCAGCGACCGTCACATTGCGCCGGGCAAGTTGCCGATCCATGCATCCCTGGCTACGGGGGCGGTGCATCATCGCCTGACCGAGAAAGGCCTGCGCTGCGATTCCAACATCCTTGTCGAAACCGCCACCGCCCGCGATCCACATCATTTCGCGGTACTGATCGGTTTCGGTGCCTCGGCGGTGTATCCGTTCCTGGCCTACGAAGTGCTCGGCGACCTGATCCGTACCGGTGAAGTGCTGGGCGATCTCTACGAGGTGTTCAAGAACTACCGCCGGGGTATCACCAAGGGCCTGCTCAAGATCCTCTCGAAAATGGGCATCTCGACCATCGCCTCGTACCGCGGTGCGCAACTGTTCGAGGCCATCGGCCTGTCCGAAGAAGTCTGCGAGCTGAGCTTCCGGGGCGTGCCGAGCCGCATCAAGGGTGCGCGTTTCGTTGACATCGAAGCCGAGCAGAAAGCCCTGGCCGCCGAAGCCTGGAGTCCGCGCAAGCCGATCCAGCAAGGTGGCCTGCTGAAGTTCGTCCACGGCGGCGAATACCACGCCTACAACCCGGATGTTGTGAACACCCTGCAAGCCGCTGTGCAGCAGGGTGACTACGGCAAGTTCAAGGAATACACGGCGCTGGTGGACAATCGCCCGGTGTCGATGATTCGCGACCTGCTCAAGGTCAAGACCCTCGATACCCCGCTGGACATCAGCGAAGTGGAACCGCTGGAATCGGTGCTCAAGCGCTTCGACTCCGCCGGTATTTCCCTTGGCGCCCTGTCCCCGGAAGCCCACGAAGCCCTGGCCGAAGCCATGAACCGCCTAGGTGCGCGTTCCAACTCCGGTGAAGGCGGCGAGGATCCGGCGCGCTACGGCACCATCAAGAGTTCGAAAATCAAACAGGTTGCCACCGGCCGCTTCGGTGTGACACCGGAGTACCTGGTCAACGCCGAGGTGCTGCAGATCAAGGTCGCCCAGGGCGCCAAGCCTGGTGAAGGCGGCCAACTGCCCGGCGGCAAGGTCAACGGTCTGATCGCCAAGCTGCGCTACGCGGTTCCCGGCGTGACTCTGATTTCGCCACCGCCCCATCACGACATCTACTCGATCGAAGACTTGTCGCAACTGATCTTCGATCTCAAGCAGGTGAACCCGCAGGCACTGGTCTCGGTGAAGCTGGTCGCGGAAGCCGGCGTGGGCACCATCGCCGCCGGTGTGGCGAAGGCCTATGCCGACCTGATCACGATTTCCGGCTATGACGGTGGCACCGGCGCTTCGCCGCTTACGTCTATCAAGTACGCCGGCGCACCGTGGGAACTGGGCCTGGCGGAAACCCACCAGACCCTGCGCGGCAACGACTTGCGCGGCAAGGTCCGGGTGCAGACCGACGGTGGCCTGAAAACCGGTCTCGACGTGATCAAGGCAGCCATCCTCGGCGCCGAGAGCTTCGGCTTCGGCACCGCGCCGATGATTGCCCTGGGCTGCAAGTACCTGCGCATCTGCCACCTGAACAACTGCGCCACCGGCGTGGCGACCCAGAACGAGAAGCTGCGCAAGGACCACTACATCGGTACCGTGGACATGGTGGTGAATTTCTTCACCTACGTGGCCGAAGAAACCCGCGAGTGGCTGGCGAAGCTGGGCGTGCGCTCCCTCGAAGAGCTGATCGGCCGTACCGATCTGCTGGAAGTGATCGAAGGCCAGACCGCCAAGCAGCATCACCTGGACCTGACTCCGCTACTGGGCAGCGACCTGATCCCGGCAGACAAGCCGCAGTTCTGCCAGGTCGACCGCAACCCGCCGTTCGACAAGGGCGAGCTGGCCGAGAAGATGGTCGACATGGCCGCTTCGGCGATCAACGACCTGAGCGGTGCCGAGTTCAGCCTGGACATCTGCAACTGCGACCGTTCCATCGGCGCGCGGATCTCCGGCGAAATCGCCCGCAAGCACGGCAACCAGGGCATGGCCCAGGCGCCGATCACATTCCGCTTCAAGGGCACTGCCGGTCAGAGCTTCGGCGTCTGGAACGCCGGCGGCTTGAACATGTACCTGGAAGGCGATGCCAACGACTACGTGGGCAAAGGCATGACCGGCGGCAAACTGGTCATCGTTCCGCCCAAGGGCAGCGTCTACAAGACCCAGAACAGTGCCATCATCGGCAACACCTGCCTGTACGGCGCCACGGGTGGCAAGCTGTTCGCCGCCGGCACCGCGGGCGAGCGTTTTGCCGTGCGTAACTCCGGGGCCCACACCGTGGTGGAAGGCACCGGCGATCACTGCTGCGAATACATGACTGGTGGTTTTGTCTGCGTGCTGGGCAAGACCGGTTACAACTTCGGCTCTGGCATGACCGGCGGTTTCGCCTACGTGCTCGACCAGGACAACAGCTTCGTTGACCGGGTTAACCACGAGTTGGTGGAAATCCAGCGGATCAGCGGCGAGGCGATGGAAGCCTACCGCAGCCACCTGCAACGCGTGCTGGATGAGTACGTCGAGGAAACCGACAGCGAGTGGGGTCGTGAACTTGCGGAAAACCTCGATGACTACGTGCGTCGTTTCTGGCTGGTCAAGCCGAAGGCTGCCAACCTGAAGTCGTTGCTTTCCAGCACTCGTGCCAACCCGCAGTAAACGACGCAGCTGCAAGCGGCAAGCTACAAGCCGCAAGCTAACAGCAGTGCGCGATGTGCCTGCACAGTGATTTTCTTGCAGCTTGAAGCTCGTAGCTTGAAGCTGCTGTGATGAGGTTTTAACAATGGCTGAACGTCTGAATAACGACTTCCAGTTCATCGATGTCGGGCGCAAGGATCCGAAGAAGAAACTGTTGCGTCAACGCAAGAAAGAGTTCGTCGAGATCTACGAGCCTTTCAAACCCCAGCAGTCGGCCGACCAGGCCCACCGCTGCCTGGGGTGCGGTAACCCGTATTGCGAATGGAAGTGCCCGGTGCACAACTTCATTCCCAACTGGCTGAAACTGGTGGCCGAGGGCAATATCCTCCAGGCCGCCGAGTTGTCCCACCAGACCAACACCCTGCCGGAAGTCTGCGGCCGGGTGTGCCCGCAGGATCGCCTGTGCGAAGGCGCCTGCACCCTGAACGACGGTTTTGGCGCGGTGACCATCGGTTCGGTGGAGAAGTACATCACCGACACCGCGTTCGCCATGGGCTGGCGCCCGGACATGTCCAAGGTCAAGCCAACCGGTAAGCGTGTGGCCATCATCGGTGCGGGCCCGGCGGGCCTGGGTTGCGCCGACGTGCTGGTGCGCGGCGGCGTGACCCCGGTGGTGTTCGACAAGAACCCGGAAATCGGTGGTCTGCTGACGTTCGGCATCCCCGAGTTCAAGCTGGAAAAGACCGTGCTGAGCAACCGTCGCGAAGTCTTCACCGGCATGGGCATCGAGTTCCGCCTGAACACCGAAGTGGGCAAGGACGTGACCATGGAGCAACTGCTCGAAGAATACGACGCCGTGTTCATGGGCATGGGCACCTACACCTACATGAAGGGCGGTTTTGCCGGTGAGGACCTGCCGGGCGTGTATGACGCGCTGGACTTCCTGATCGCCAACGTCAACCGCAACCTGGGCTTTGAAAAGTCGCCGGAAGATTTCGTCGACATGAAGGGCAAGAAGGTGGTGGTGCTCGGTGGTGGCGATACGGCGATGGACTGTAACCGTACTTCGATCCGCCAGGGTGCCAAGTCGGTGACCTGTGCCTACCGTCGTGACGAAGCCAACATGCCCGGCTCGCGCAAAGAGGTGAAGAACGCCAAGGAAGAAGGCGTGAAGTTCCTCTACAACCGCCAGCCGATTGCCATCGTGGGTGAAGACAAGGTCGAAGGCGTGAAAGTGGTCGAGACCCGTCTTGGCGAGCCGGACGCCCGTGGCCGCCGCAGCCCCGAGCCGATCCCCGGCTCCGAAGAGATCATCCCGGCCGACGCCGTGGTCATCGCCTTCGGCTTCCGTCCAAGCCCGGCGCCATGGTTCGAGCAGTTCAGCATCCAGACCGACAGCCAGGGCCGCGTCGTTGCCCCGGAACAAGGCCAGTACAAGCACCAGACCAGCAACCCGAAGATCTTCGCCGGTGGCGACATGGTCCGTGGTTCCGACCTGGTGGTGACGGCGATCTTCGAAGGCCGCAATGCGGCGGAAGGGATCCTGGATTATCTGGGGGTCTAAAGACCCCAGCGGCAAGCTGCAAGCTGCAAGATTGAAGCTCTCTTGCTTTTAACTTGCGGCTTGTAGCTTGCCGCTTGCCGCTGTCTTTTGAGACCATGCCCGCACTTTTTTTCCGGATGCCGACATGACTGCCCTGAAGAACGACCGTTTCCTGCGCGCCCTGCTCAAGCAACCCGTAGACGTTACCCCTGTGTGGATGATGCGCCAGGCCGGCCGCTACCTGCCAGAGTACCGCGCCAGCCGCGCCAAGGCCGGTGACTTCATGAGCCTGTGCATGAACGCCCAGTTCGCCTGCGAAGTGACCATGCAACCGCTGGATCGCTACCCGCAGCTGGACGCGGCCATCCTGTTCTCCGACATCCTCACCATTCCCGACGCCATGGGGCAGGGCCTGTACTTCGAGACGGGCGAGGGTCCGCGTTTCAAGAAAGTCGTCAGCACCCTGGCCGATATCGAAGCGCTGCCGATTCCCGATCCGCAGAAGGACCTGGGCTATGTCATGGACGCGGTCAGTACCATCCGCCGCGAACTCAACGGTCGCGTGCCGCTGATCGGCTTCTCCGGCAGCCCGTGGACCCTGGCCACCTACATGGTCGAAGGCGGCTCGTCGAAGGATTTCCGCAAGACCAAGGCCATGCTCTACGACAATCCGCAAGCCATGCACCTGTTGCTGGACAAGCTGGCGCAGTCGGTGACGGCCTACCTCAACGGCCAGATCCTGGCCGGTGCACAAGCGGTGCAGATCTTCGATACCTGGGGCGGCAACCTGTCGGCGGCGGCATACCAGGAATTTTCCCTGGCTTACATGCGCAAGATCGTCAGCGGCCTGATCCGCGAGCATGAGGGTCGCAAAGTCCCGGTGATCCTGTTCACCAAGAACGGCGGCCTGTGGCTGGAAAGCATCGCCGAGGCCGGTGCCGACGCCTTGGGCCTGGATTGGACCTGCGACATCGGCAATGCCCGCGAGCGTGTCGGTCACAAGGTCGCCCTGCAAGGCAACATGGACCCCACCGTGCTCTACGCCAAGCCTGAAGCCATCCGCGCTGAAGTCGGGCGTATCCTCGCCAGTTATGGCAAGGGCAGCGGTCATGTGTTCAACCTCGGCCATGGCATTACCCCGGAAGTCGATCCGGAACATGCTGGTGCATTCCTGCGGGCGGTGCATGAGTTGTCGGCGCAATATCACGCCTAGCAGCCTGCGCGGATCCCGCCCAAAAGCCTGTCCGGCCCTGTGTCGGACAGGCTTTTTTTGTGTGTGCTGTTTATCTATTCAACGTCAACTAGCCGGTTATTAAAGCCAGCGTGTTTGTTGTTTATGCTGGTTAGCGTCTTATGTGTAAGAAGTTTCTTTCGCCATGTAAGAAAAACAGATTCAGAGATCCTTCCTTCTATCTAGAGAGATTTACCCTACATAGCAAGTTTTAAGTTTTCGATAAGGTTCGGCGCTTGAGAGGTACGGTGCTGAGCACTCCTGCTTGCCTTTCAAGACGACGGTGATACGTCTTTCCCAATCTCGAATGACTAGTCTGGAACTTATATGAAAAACAACTTCAACAAGAGCACGATACTAAAGGGATGTGCTTCTTCCTTAGTTCTCCTATCAAGCTTGATGGTGTCCCAGGGAACGCTTGCCCATGGCTTCCTTGAGGTTCCGCCTTCGCGTGCTCTGTTGTGCCAGAAAGGTGAAAACCAGAACTGCGGTGGTGCGCAATTCGAGCCCCAGAGCACGGGTGAAACCTTCAAGGGATTCCCCAACGGAGCGGGCGGTGCTCCCCTGCAAGGGCCCATCGACGGAAAAATTGCCAGCGGTGGTCACCCGCTGTTTTCCGCCCTCGATGCGCAGTCGGCCACGCGTTGGCACCTGACCGAGATCCGCGATCGCAACATCGCTTTCCAGTGGCAATACACCGCCGTACACCCGGCGACCCGGCATGAATACTTCATTACCCGCGATGGCTGGAACCCGAACGAAGCGCTCAAGCGTGCTTCGTTCGACAGTACGCCGTTCTGCACCGTGGATGGCGGCAACCAGACCCCGAAGCCGGGTGACAGGCACAACTGCGTCATACCCGACAGCAAGACGGGACATCATGTGATCCTGGCGGTCTGGACGGTGGGGGACACTGACAATGCATTCTACGACCCGGCGGATGTGAACATCCTCGCCGAAGCCGCGCTGCCGGGCGGTTGGTCGCCGGTGGGCAGCATTGCGTCGTCGACCCCATTGCTGGTGGGTGACAAGGTCAAGGCGCGGGCGTTCTCCGCCACTGGCGAAAATCCCCCCTACAGCGTGACTATCGGCATTGACTCCGCCGAGGAAGGCCGGCCTGAGAACTGGTCGTTCAAACTGGCCGAAGCGATCAACACGGCCCATCCGCTGATTCGTGCGGGTATTCGCGACGATGAGGGCAATATCACCCCGGTTCGAGGTACCAACAATCTGTATGCCCAGAAAGAAAGCGGCGTAAGCCGGTATGAAGTGCAACTGGATATGCAGGAAGACGCTGGCGCCAGCATGACGATTGCTTCCCTGCAACCGGAATATGTACTCGACAAGGGCCGCGTCAACATGACGTTCGCTGCGCAGACAAACCGCAGGATGAACCTGGAAGCCACGTTGCTCGATGAGAAGAACAAGCCGGTCGGGGTTGTGAGCCAATCCGCAGGTGAAGGCAACACCGGGCTGAGCATGGACGTGCGCAGTGCCCCGGGTGTCCACACCCTGACGCTGGTGGGTACCACCGAGGACGGGCGGACCACGCGCCAGGAGACTCGCAGTGTCACCCTGACCGGCGAGGGCGCAGACGTCGAATACGATTTCGTATTCCCTGAAAACCTCGGTGAATACACCGCCGGTACCAAGGTGCTGCAGCCCAAGACCAACGAGGTCTTCGAGTGCAAGCCGTTCCCCGCGTCCGGTTACTGCAAGCAGTACAGCCCGACGGCGAACGGTTTCGAGCCCGGGGTCGGTGCTTCCTGGCAGAGCGCCTGGGACAAGCTGTAAGTCCTGACAGGACGACGCCAGGCAATCCGTAGGGGTTGCCTGGCGTCTTCAAGCGAGAGCGCGGTGATGCATTCAAGTTATTTTTTCGCACGGCACGCACTGTGGCTCGTGCCGCTGTTGCATGGCGTATTCCTGGCCGGGCAGGAGTGGCGTTTTCGCCAGGCATTGGATCATGAAGTACCGGTGGTCGCCGAGTCGCCGGCCGTTCCGGTTGACCGCTCGCCCAACGTCCAAGCCGTGGCGACCGTGCTCGGCCTCACGCCTGCAGGCGTCCATGCACCCAGCACCGAGACGATGACCTTGCAAGCCAGTTTTGTCGTCGCCCAGGGCTTGTCGCGGGCGTTGCTGGCTGACGCTGCGGGCGCGCGCATCTACCGGGTGGGCGAGCGCCTGCCCAGTGGCAGCGTGCTGCGCCGGGTGGAGGCCGATCATGTGACGTTGTGGCGCAACGGGCGTGAAGAACGCCTGGCCCTGAAACAAGAGGCAAAGCCTTGGCTGCGCCGGGTGGGTCTCGAAGATGAGCGCCCTGCAACAGCCTATTCCTCGCAATACATACGCCCGGTGGCCGGGCATTCAGAGTGATCGAATTGATGAACAGCGTTATCCGCAGCCGTGTTTCCCACGTGTTGCTCTGTCTTGTCGTGTCCTGTCCGTGGGTGTTTGCCGACGTGGCGCGGGCCGAGGAGGCGCGTTGGCAATTGGCGATGAACAATGCCGAATTGCGCGACGTGGTCGAAGAAATATCCGCAATCCTGGGCAAGACCGTAGTGCTCGATCCGAGGGTGTCAGGGCGCATCTCCGTCATGTCTCGTGAAGCCTTGGATCGCGAAGGCGTGCGGCGGTTGTTTTATTCGGTACTCGATGCCCACAACTTCACCGTGATCGATGAAGGCGAGCGGATCCTGATCACTCCGGTTGCCGATGGCAGGACCCGGGCCGGTGCCGACGATACGAAGGACCCGGCACCCTCGCAGTTCGTCACTCGGGTCATCGACTTGCAG
This sequence comes from Pseudomonas sp. SJZ078, assembly GCF_007828255.1. Classification (NCBI taxonomy): domain Bacteria; kingdom Pseudomonadati; phylum Pseudomonadota; class Gammaproteobacteria; order Pseudomonadales; family Pseudomonadaceae; genus Pseudomonas; species Pseudomonas sp. SJZ078. The sequence continues at coordinate 26,593 of NZ_VIUG01000011.1, forward strand.
TCGACCGTTGCGGCCGACGTTGCCGGACTGATCCGCCCGCTGGTATCGGGCGCGGGCTACATCGGGCCTTCGGTTTCCTCCAACGCGCTGGTGGTAACCGACACGGCCGCCAATGTGCAGCGCATCACCCGGGTCGCGCAGCAGCTGGACTCGGGACGCAACCGCAATCATGAGGTGGTGCAGTTGCGTCATGCCAGGGCGGGGGATGTCGCGTCGATCCTGGAAGCTTCCGGCAGTAAGCGCGAGGGCGATACCGCCGGCTCGGTGATTGCCGACGCGCGCGGCAATCGCCTGGTGATCATCGGCGCACCGCGGGTGCGTCAGCGCCTGTCCGAGCTGGCCCGGACCCTGGACGTTCCGGCCTCTGTAGCCGAGGACACTGCGCGGGTCATCCGCCTGCGCCACAGCGATGCCAAGCAATTGGCCGAGGTGCTGGAAGGCGTCGGGCAAGACAAGAAGGCCGCACCGACCCAGGCCGGTCTCCGGGAAAGCACTGCCGCCAACCCGTTCATGATCAAGGCCGACGAAAGCCAGAATGCCCTGGTGTTGATCGCCGAACCGGCCCAGGTCCGCACCATCGAAAATATCGTCCGGGAGTTGGACCAACCCCGGGCCCAGGTGCTCATCCATGCCGCCATCGTTGAAATTTCCGGAGACATAGCCGAAGCGCTGGGGGTGCAGTGGGGGATCAAGAGTGGCAGCGCGGAGGGGTTCATCAATTTTTCGGGAACCAACACTCCGATCATCGGCGAGCTGAACCCCAAGGACGTCGATGGCGTACTCCTGCGGTTGGGCGGCGATCGCTTCAGTGCGCTGATATCGGCCCTGGCGAGCAATACCCGCAGCAACCTGCTGTCTACGCCCAGCCTGCTGACTCTGGATAACCAGGAGGCGGAGATCATGGTCGGCAAGAACGTGCCGTTCAAGACCGGCTCTTACTCCACCAGCGGTAGCGGTGCGGACAATCCCTTTACCACGGTGGAGCGCAAGGACGTCGGCATCAGCCTCAAGATCAAGCCCTACATCAACCAGGGTTCCTCCTTGCGTCTCGAGGTCCAGCAGGAAGTCTCGGACATCGCCCCGTCTGTTGCTGGCGTGGATTCCTCGGACCTGATCACCAACAAGCGTGCCCTGAAGAGCACGATCCTGGCGGACGACGGCGAGATCATCGTGATCGGCGGTCTGATCCGCGACGATGTCCGTTCCCAGGAAAGCGGCGTTCCGCTGTTGCGCAGCATTCCGTACCTGGGTGCGCTGTTTCGCTGGACCCGCGACACCCAGACCAAAAGCAACCTGATGGTGTTTCTGCGGCCGACCATCGTGCGCGGCAAGGAAGACCTCGCGGATGTCAGTCGCCAGCGCTACGACGCGCTTCGGGAATTGAGCAAGCCGGGCGCGCGGCAGAATAATTCGCTGTTGCTGCCCCGCGACGCTCGCCAGCTGTTCGAGTCCTCCATGGAGCCGTCGTCGACAGATCCGCTGCTGCAGAATCGGGGGAATCTGTGAGCGAGTCCCTGGCCCCGCTGCCCTTTGGTTTTGCCCGGCGCCACGGCGTGCTGCTGGACGGCGAAGGGGCGACCGCGAGTCTGGTGATGCGTTGCGATACGCCGCTGACTGCGCTGGCTGAGGTTCGCCGGCGATGTGGTCGGGAACTGCCGATCCAGGTGCTGGAACCTGCGCAATTCGCCACGCGCCTGGCCTGTGTCTATCGCCAGGGCCAGAGCGCTGCCGAACAGGTGGCTCAAGGGCTGGACGAGGAACTGGACTTGCTCAGCCTGGCTGATCAGCTGCCACAGACCGCCGATTTGCTGGAGCAGCAGGGCGATGCACCGATCATCCGCTTGATCAACGCACTGCTCAGCGAAGCGGTCCGCGAACAGGCGTCGGACGTGCATCTGGAAACCTACGAGCAATACCTGTCGGTCCGCATGCGGGTCGACGGCCAACTGCGGGAAATGCTGCGTCCGCGCCGTGAGCTGGCCAGCCTGCTGGTCTCGCGGATCAAGGTCATGGCGCACTTGGATATCGCTGAAAAACGCCTGCCTCAGGACGGTCGGATGGCGTTGCGGCTGGCCGGGCATGAGGTCGATGTACGGGTCTCGACGCTGCCGTCGGCCCATGGCGAGCGAGTGGTGTTGCGCCTGCTCGACAAGCAGGCCGGGCGCCTGGATCTGCCACGCCTGGGCCTGCCGGACGATACCCTGGCGAGCCTGCGTCGGTTGCTCGCCAAACCCCACGGTATCGTGTTGGTGACCGGCCCCACGGGCTCGGGGAAAACCACCAGCCTGTACGCGGCGCTCAGCAGCCTCAACCACCAGAGCCGCAACATCCTCACCGTCGAAGACCCGATCGAATACCACTTGCCGGGCATCGGCCAGATGCCGGTCAATCAGAAGGTCGACATGACCTTCGCCCGTGGCCTGCGAGCCATTTTGCGCCAGGACCCGGATGTGGTGATGGTGGGCGAGATCCGTGACCGCGAGACGGCCGAAATCGCGGTCCAGGCTTCCCTGACCGGTCACCTGGTGTTGTCGACCCTGCATACCAACAGCGCCGTCGGCGCGATCACGCGGCTGGTGGACATGGGCGTGGACGCCTACCTGCTGGCCTCGTCCCTGGCCGGCATCGTCGCTCAACGATTGTTGCGAGCCCTGTGCCCATCCTGCAAGACGCCCTATGTCGCCGATGCCGCCACCTGTCGGCGCCTCGGGCTCGAGGCCGAGGCTGGACCTCGGCTGTTCAGGGCCCGGGGGTGCGATGAATGCCAGGCAGGTTACCGGGGGCGTTTCGGCATTTATGAGCTGGTCAGTGTCAGCGGCCCGTTGTCGCAACTGATTCACCAGGGGGCTGCCGAACCGGCGCTGGCGGCCGAGGCGCGCAAGACCTCCCGCAGCCTGTTCCAGGACGGGCGCCAGCGGGTCCTGGAAGGCCTGACCAGTGTCGATGAACTGCTACGCATCACTCAGGAGGATTAGCGCGATGCCGACTTTCGACTATCGGGCCGAGGATGCCCAAGGGCGGCGCTGCAAGGGGCGGGTGGAGGCCGATAGTGCCCGTCATGCCCGTCAGTTATTGCGCGAACGCGGGTTGCTGCCTTGGGAGCTGCGCGAGGGCGAGGCGCAAGCCACCCTGGGCGCGGGCTTCGTCGGAGGGCGTCTGAGCTCGGCCGACCTGGCGTTGTTGACGTTGCAGCTCTCCACGCTGATCCAGGCCGGGCTACCCCTCGAAGAGTCCCTGCGGGCCGTGGCGCAACAGAGCCAGAAGCGTCGCGTCGTCCACCTGTTGTCGGCGGTGCGCACGCGGGTAATGGAAGGCCACGCATTGGCCACGGCATTGAAAGCGTTTCCCCAGGCATTTCCTGAACTGTTCTGCGCCACCGTCGCGGCGGGCGAACAGTCCGGTCATCTGGGCCAGGTGCTGGAGCAGCTGGCGACTTATACCCAGGCGCGCCAGGCGTCTCGCCAGCGCATTCAGTTGGCGCTGGTGTATCCGCTGATTCTGCTGCTGGCCTGCGTTGCGATTGTCGCTTTCCTGCTGGGCTATGTGGTGCCGGACGTGGTGAAGATTTTCATCGACAGTGGCCAGCGATTGCCCTGGCTCACCCAGGCGCTGATCGCGGTGAGCGATGGGTTGCGCCGCTATGGGGCGCTGATGTTCATGGCCCTGGTCGGAGGGCTCGGGTTGTGGCGCTGGAGCCTGCGCCAACCGCTGTGGCGCCTGCGCTGGCATCGTCTGCTGCTCAGGTTGCCGTTGTTGGGCGACGGGTTACGGGCGATGGAAGCCGCCCGATTCGCCAGCACCCTGGCGATTCTGAGCCAAAGCGCCGTGCCCCTGGTCGAGGCCTTGCACATCGCCGCACAGGTCATCGGCAACCTGACTATCCGCGCCCGCATGGCCGATGTCGCCCGTTCGGTGCGTGAGGGCGGAACCCTGACCCGAGGCCTGGAACTCGGCGGCGATATTCCGCCGCTGATGCTGCACATGATCGCCAGCGGTGAACGGGTCGGTGAACTGGATCGCATGCTGGCCCGTGCCGCCGAACAACAGGAGGCCAGCCTCGCGGCGCGGATCGCGCTGGTGGTGAGCCTTTTCGAACCGGCCATGTTGGTGGTGATGGGCGGCGTTGTGCTGCTGATCGTCATGGCCATTCTCCTGCCTATCTTGAGCCTCAACCAATTGGTGAATTGATCGATGAAACTTCAAAACAACCGGCCCGCACGGCTACAACGCGGCTTTACGCTGATCGAAATCATGGTGGTGGTGGTCATCATCGGCGTGCTGGGCGCCATGGTGGTGCCACAGTTCATGAGCCGACCCGATCAAGCCAAGGTCACGGCCGCCCGCACCGATATCCAGGCAATTTCCACTGCGCTGGAAATGTACCGGCTCGACAACTTCCATTATCCCTCGACCCGGCAGGGTCTGGAGGCACTGAGTAAACGTCCGTCCGGCACGCCGGCGGCAAGAAACTGGAACCCCCAGGGCTATCTGAAGAGCCTGCCGATCGATCCCTGGGGCACGCCCTATCAGTACCTCAACCCTGGTCTCAAGGCCGCCGATGGCAGCTACGACCTGTACTCGCTGGGGGCCGATGGCGAACCGGGCGGTGACGGCGCGGCGGCCGACATCGGCAACTGGAGCGAATGAGCATGCACCGTCGCTGTCGGGGTTTCACCCTGCTGGAGTTGATGGTGGTCATCGTCCTGATCGGCGTGTTGGCGGGCATGGTCAGCCTCGCCATCGGGCCGAGCCCGGCGCGTGAGGCCCGGCAGCAAGCCCAGGACTTCATTGGTGTGGTGCAGCAGTTGCGCGAGCGGGCGGTATTGGATGGGTTGGAATACGGTGTGCGGGTACAGCCTCGTGGCTATCAGGCATTGCGACTCGATGCCCGGAGCTGGACCGCGGTGGCGCCCATGCACCGGTTACCTGAAGGCATGACATTCGGGTTGGAGCAGGACGGCCACGCCTGGGGCCTCGACGAGACATCAGGCGCACCGCAATTGCTGATGCTCAGCAGCGATGAGATCAGCCCGTTCAGGTTGCTGGTTAAAGTCGCCGGTCAGCGTATTGCGCGGGTGTCGAGCGATGGACTGGCGGAGCCGTCGATCGATGAGTGAGATTCGCGGACCGGCCGCTTGCAAGGGATTTACCTTGCTGGAGGTCATGATCGCCCTGACGATTTTTGCCACGGTGGCAGCGGCAGCGCTGTCGGCCAGCCAATTCGTGCTCAGACAAAGTGTCGCGCTTGAGGACCGTCTGTTCGGTGCCTGGCTGGCCGACAACCAGTTGAGCGAGCTGCGCCTGCAAGCCGCCACTGCACCGGGCCGACAGCAGCTGACCCGGTCTCTGGATCGTCGCGACTGGACGCTGCAACAGCGCATTGTCCCGGTCCGCGACCCGCGTCTGCTTCAAGTCGAGATCCAGGTCAGTCGCGCCGGCGGCTCGTCCGCCGTACATCAAATGACCGGGTGGATCCGCAATCGTCATGAATAGACAGTCGGGGTTCACCTTGTTTGAACTGGTCATCGCCATCGCTCTCTTTGCGCTGCTCGGCCTCGCCGGTTGGCGTCTGTTCGACACCGTCGTGCGTACTCAGCAAGGGGCTGGTCAGCATGAGCGGGACATCAGGGCGTTGCAGCGCGCCGTGGGCGTGATCGAGCGCGATGTATGGCAGGCCGTGGCCGGGTCCGTCGTGCTCGCGCCGGGGCAACTGCAATTGCAGCGTAGCCATTGGCGCAATCCGCTGGACCAGCCCCGCAGCGAACGGCAGATGGTGAGCTATCGACTCGAAGACGCAGCGTTGTGGCGCGACAGCTTTGGCGAGGGAGCGGCCACCGTGCAGCGGCAGAAACTGCTCGATGATGTACGCAGTTTGAGCTGGCGCCTGTTTGACCCGCAACGGGGTTGGCACGGCGAAACCGCGGGCGACGACTGGCCGCTGGCATTGGAACTGAATGTATCGGCAGGGCGCTTCGAACAGATCCGTCGGGTGCTGCTGTTGCCGGGAGTGTTGCCATGACGCATCAACGTGGGGTGGCATTGATCAGTGTGCTGCTGGTGTTGAGTCTGGCGTTGCTGCTGGTCGGTGGAATGCTGCGCAGCCATCGCCTGTTGTTGAGCAGCAGCGCGCAGCAGTTGCAGCAGGTCCAGTTGCGCCAATTGGGGCTGGCCGCTGAGGCCTGGGCGCACGCAGTGCTGGAAGACAGCGTGAACACCCAGGCCGGGCCCATTGGCCTGAGCCAGGACTGGGCCCGGCTGGCGCCTGTCCTGACGCTGGACGACGCCGGGATCGAGGTCGATATCGAAGACCTGTCCGGGCGCCTGAACCTCAGTCCATTGTTGGCCCGCGGGCAAGTCGATCAAGTGACCTTGGGACGCTGGGCCCGGTTGCTCAGCCTGCTGGATTTACCGGAGCTGTTGTTGCCCCAGGTCGGCGCCGTTCAGGAGTTGAGTCAGTTGCGTCTGTTGCCGGGTATCGACGGTCAGACCCTGCAACGCCTGGAACCTTGGGTGGCGGTGTTGCCCATGGACGCGCAGCTGAATATCAATACCGCACCGCAGCGTGTCCTGATGACCCTGGACGGCATGGATGCCGGCGCTGCAAACGCCGTGATTGCGCGGCGTGCCGACACTCCCTACACGAGTGTCCAGGCCTTCACCAGTGACCCGTTGTTGTCCGGCCTGGGCCTGAGCAGCCATGGCCTGGGTGTGAGCAGCCGCTGGTTCCGGATCACCGTGAGCGTGACTCACGCGGACCGTCACCTGCGCCTGGCCTCGGACATCGAACGCGATCCCGTGACGGGGCAGTGGAATATTCGTCAGCGCCGTTTCTTACCCATCAACTCCAGTGAGCTTCCTTGATGAAAACCTGGCTTTACCTGACCGCCGAAGGCATGGGCATCCCAAGTGCGAATTGGCGTTGTTGTGTGTGGTCGCCCTCGGGTGAACGCCGTTGCCTGCCTTTGCACGAAGCCGCTCGCGAGTTGAGCGGGCGGCTCGTCGATGTCCTGTTGCCGATGGAAATGTGCAGCTGGATGCGCAGCGATCCCTGGCCCTCTCGACGCCAGCCCCGACCTCAGGCCCTGGCATTCGCCATCGAAGAGCAGTTGAGCGAGAACCTGGAGGTGCTGCACATCGGCATCGGTCTACGGGACCGTCAGCAGCGCTATCCGCTGCTGGTGATCCAGCGGGCCCGGTTCCAGGCGCTGCTGGCGTTGCTCGACGAACATGGCATCGATGCACGAGCGATACATGTCGATGCCGAGCTGATCGCCGAGGACAAGGCTTTCGGGGTGCGCTGGTTCGGCCGCTGGCTGTTGGGCGGGGCGTTGCCGGCGCGGATGGCGCTGTCGGCCCAAGCCTTGGCAACACTCAAGCCGAGCCTGTCCGCAGACATCCACTGGCTGGACGAGGCCACCGACCGCCCTGGCATCGACGAGTGGCTACTGAGCAACGAGGGGCATCCCATCGATCTGCTGCAGGGCGAGTTCCGGCGGCGTCAGCGTCTACCCTGGCGCGGTGCGGCGGCGGCCGCGCTGGGCATGTTCCTGCTTGCCTGGGCGTTCACTGAAGTTCGCATCGGTTTTCTGCAAAACGAAACCCGCCGTCTGCATGTGCAAGCCGAACAGCAATTCAAGTCGCTGTATCCCGGACAGGATCCTGTCGTTGACCTGGCAGCTCAGTTCCAGGCATTGCAGCAGCGCCGTGTTGAGAATCCGCTCACCCAGGTCGCTCGGCTGGTCCGCCTGACGGAACAGGTGGTTGGCGCCAGCCATGTCGAGGTACAGCACATTGAGTTTCGCGAGCAAGAAGGCTGGAAAATCCAGCTGACCGCCAACAGCTTCATCGAACTTGAGCAACTGCGTGAGCGCGGGCAGCAAAACGGTCTGCCGCTCACCTTGGGCAGCGCCAGCAAGCACAACAACCGGGTACAGGCGACGCTTACCCTGGAGGACAGTTGATGAGCCTCAATGGATGGACACACCTGAAGCAGGCCTGGGAAAGCATGTCCTGCCGCGAGCAACGGTTGTTGCTGGGCCTCGCCGGGCTGGTCCTGGTGGTCGTGGGTTATACCTCGGTCTGGCAACCCACCCGTCAACGCCTGGAGATCGCTGAGCGACAGTACCGCCAACAGGTGCAACTGACTGCACGAATCCAGCGCGCCGAGCCCGACCGGGATGCCGGCGCCGCGCTGCGTCCGTTGTCGGTACGAGTCAACGACAGTGCGACCGCGGCGGGCTTGGAAATAGCCGAAATGGAGATCGAGGGCGATGCGTTGCGGCTGACCGTCACGGGCGATGCCAATCCATTGCTCCATTGGTTGGATCGTCACGAGCGGGACGGCGCGGTCGTGCGATCGCTGGCCTTGGAAACCCGTGATGGCGTGCTGGAAGCGCGGGTGATGTTGCGTCAATGATTGGCTGGACAGGTGTCCATCATATCCCTTCACCACAGGGGTCAGACTTGGGTGTTACCTGGCAACACCGGCAACTTCGCCAGTTTTAGCGCCACCGACAACGCCACCAGCAGCAACGCGCCGATGAACAGGCCGACACCGTTCCATCCACCCAGGTGCCAGGCCACGCCGCCAGCGGTGCCGGCCACGCTCGAGCCAGCGTAATAGCTGAACAGATAAAGCGACGATGCCTGCCCCTTGGCGGTCAGGGCGCGACGGCCGATCCAGCTGCTGGCGACCGAGTGGGCGCCGAAGAACCCGAACGTGAAGACCAGCATGCCCGGGATCACCAGCACCAGGGGTGTGGCCATGGTCAGGGCGAGCCCGGCGAGCATCAGTGCGATGGTGGCCCAGAGCATCTTGCGTCGGCCAAGCTTGTCAGCCAGTGCGCCGACTTTGGCCGAGCTGTAGATGCCCGACAGGTACACCACCGACAGCAGTCCAACGAAGGCCTGATCCAGATGATAAGGCTCGGCCAGCAGGCGATAGCCGATGTAATTGAACAGCGTCACGAAGGCGCCCATCAGCACGAAGGCTTCGAGGAACAGCAATGGTAAGCCAGCATCGCGAAAGTGCCGGGTGAAGCCGTCCAGCAAGCTGCGTGGGTGCAGCGAGCGCGGGCGGAAGTTGCGCGACTCGGGCAGGATCCTCCAGAACACCGCCGCGGCAATCAGGGCGAGGCCGCCAATCACCAGCATCGCGGTGTGCCAGCTGACGAAATCGATCAGCACGCCGGTGATCAGGCGTCCGCACATGCCACCGATGGCATTGCCGGCGATGTACAGACCCATCGCCAGGCCGATGTGCTTGGGATGGATCTCTTCACTCAGGTAGGTCATCGCGACGGCGGCCAATCCACTCAAAGACAGCCCCACCAAGGCCCGGAGCAGTAGTACGCCATGCCAAGTCGGCATCATGGCGCTGGCCACCGTGCACAATGCGGCGGCGAACAGTGCGGTGACCATCACCGACTTGCGGCCGATGCGATCGGATATCGGTCCGGTGATCAACAGGCCGACGGCGAGTAGGCCAGTGGCCACCGACAGGATCAGGCTGCTTTGCGCCGCATTGACGGAAAACTCCCTGGACAGCAACGGCATCATCGGTTGCACGCAATACAACAGGGCAAAGGTCGCAAAACCACCGCAGAACAACGCCAGGACCGTACGCGTGAACATCGGCGTGCCTTTCTCGATGTAGATGTCCTTCAATTCGGTAACGACGTCGCCCTGCACGCGGGGTGGTATTTCATGGGCCAGTGGCGCGACAGCAGTTTTCACGATGGACCTCGCAGGAGCACGATCAGGGCAGGCAGTGAAAAAAGCATATAGCCGGCTAATGTTTCTATCCAATATATTGTTCGACCTGTTTAAGACGTTCTTCGACCTATTGGATAGCCTATGGAATTGCGTCACCTGCGTTACTTCATCGCCGTGGCTGAAGAGCTGCATTTCGGCCGCGCGGCGCTGGCGTTGGGGATTTCCCAGCCGCCTCTGAGCCAGCAGATCCAGGCGCTGGAACAGGAGATCGGCGCACGTCTGTTTGAACGTACCAATCGTCGGGTCGAGTTGAGCCAAGCCGGGCGGCTGTTCCTCGAAGAGGCCCGGCGGGTACTGGCCCAGGTTGACAAGGCCGCCGACGTGGCTCGTCGTGCCCAACAGGGGGAGCTGGGTGAGCTGAAGATCGGTTTCACCTCTTCGGCGCCGTTCAACTCCACCATTCCCCAGGCGATCTTTGCGTTCCGTCAGCGGTTCCCGGCCGTGCACTTGAACCTGCGGGAAATGAGCAGTACCCAGGTGGCCGATGCGTTGCTGGACGAAACAATCGAGATCGGCATCATGCGGCCCCTGCCGCTGCCCGATGCCTTGGCCGAAATCGAACTCAGCCGCGAACCGCTGGTGGCGGTGCTCAGTTCCAAGCACGCTCTGGCGCAGGGCAGTGGCGAGGGACTGTTTCTCTCGGCACTGGCCCAGGAGCCATTCGTGTTCTTCCCCCGCAGCTACGGCAGCGGTCTCTATGCGCAACTACTGAGCCTGGCCCGCGATGCCGGTTTCAGTCCCCACTTTGCCCAGGAAGCCGGCGAAGCCATGACCATCATCGGTCTGGTGGCGGCGGGGCTGGGCGTCTCGGTACTGCCGGCGTCCTATCAGCGGATACGGGTCGATGGCGTGGTCTACCGGCCATTGCTCGATCCGGCGGCGGTGTCGGCGGTGTGGCTGGTGCAGCGTAAGGACCAGCGTTCGCCGATGGCGAAGGCGTTTGTGGAGTTATTGGCTAAAAATACGGGTATTTCCGGTTCTGGAAGGACGGCTTGAAAAAGGGTGCCTTTCGGCTAATGCCGATCAGTTAAGCCATAAACCTGTGGGAGCAAGCTTTACTCCCACAGGGTTTGTGCCGTTTGATCTTTAACTGACTGGCATTATTCGCCTTTCGGCGCCCTTTTTCTTAGCCTTCCCAAACCGTTGCTGGGCCATTGGCGTGGTAATCGTAGAACCCTCGGAGTATCCAGCTATCGCCCTCGCGTTCAAACGCGGCGCGCCATGCGCCTTTGCCTCCTCCTGGAGTCAGTTGGGCCATGGTGTACCAGTAATATCGGTTGATCTTCTTGGTGGTGACCCTTCCCGCGCGGATATCTTCCGTGATGACTCCGATTCTGGTTTTAGCCGCCTCCGAGAAGCTGGCGTATGACATCTGGGCTTCGGCCAATGGGCTGTTGGTGACGGTGAACTTGTCCGGTGCCGGCGATGGGGTGGGTAGAGTCGGGGGAGTAACGGTGGGCAGGGTACCTTCCACTTTGTGGGTTCGAGCCTGGGTCACGATCTCGATATCGAACGGTTCGTAGTTGGCGAGTGTACGGCTGAAGTTCGTGATGTCTTCGCCGGTGAGCAACATGACGTTGCGTTGGGTCCGGCCTTTGTTGGCGATGATGTAGGGCACTCGATTGTTTCTGATCTCCGTCAGCAGCCCGGGCTTGTGCCGGCGCTGTTTTTCCTCCCGAAGAGCAGCGATCAACTCGTCATAGCATTCGTCCGAGGCCAGGTATTTTTTCCGGGCGGCCTTTGCTTCTGGCTCATTACCCGGGAATAGCGCCTGTGCCTTGGCAGCCAGCTTGGCCTCCACGGCATTGAGCATTTCCCGGGTGTCTTGCGCGATCTTGTCCATGGCCACCTTCTTCCTGCTGCCTTTGGAGGTGAAAGCCATGAATACGGCGCCAGTGATGTTATCCGTGATGATCGTTGTATTGACCCGAATCCGGTCTTCGGTAAAGAACATGCTCCTGTGTGAGAGTATCGTGTCGTAGATTTTTATTTTCTGAATGTCGTTCAGGGTAACGTTGAATACGTTTGCTTCGATATCCTTACTGCTAAGGGCCACGATGCTCCACGTGTTCATCTTGTCCAATAATTCCTGCTGGAAGGCTTTGCGCCTGGACAGGTTGCCTCGCCCCTGAGTCCAATCGAGTATTTGGGTGTGGTAGCGGTTTATGTCGAGTGCACCTATATCCGCCATGCTCTCGCGAAGAAGGCGTTCGGCCAGTGCTTCAGGCATGGACTGGAAAATGTCCCTGGCGGTATTGACTGCTTCGAGGGAGGGGTAGCGATTCATGACCAGCACGCCCTCCACCAACGCATTGCAGGTTCGTTGTTGCGGGGTTTCCGGAGACCGGCCGAGCAGGCTCTGGATCGCACCGCCTCCGCGTAACCGATACCGCTCTTCAACGCGCCAGCCGTCATTTTCCCAAGTGACTGTCCGCTGGTCCGTGCGATTGTTCGGTGAGTAAATGATTTGCTCGCCTGCCTGGACCGCCGTTTTGTAGTAACCCTTGCCCAGCTTCAGGTAGCCCTGTCCGCTTGCGTCGCGGTAGCGGTGGCGTCCCTCGGCTATCAATTCATGTCCGTCAAACCCTTTGAGACGATAGGGCTCCAGCTCTGGATCCGGCATGCGGGGAAGGGAAGACAGGGCCGGGCGTGCTTGCCTGCGGCGACGTCCCGCGCGGGCCATGATCAGATCCTGTCCGGCCTCGGCCATGACCTCTCCCAGCCCGCTGAGGAAATCAGACGTCCACTGGCGAAGGCTGCCATTTTCATCATTTATCGCCGACACCGCGGCACCGCCCGCCATTGTCGGCAGGATCGCGCGACCCAACAGACCGCCCAAACGCCCTACCGGGAACATCGACATGGCGCCGGTCAACAGCATGACCCCGTTTCGGCGTCCCTCCTGCGCGGCAGCGCTGTCGCGCTCGGCATTGCTCACCGTCAGCATTTCCGTGGTTTTAATTGCGTGGGTTATCTGGGTTTCATGCAGCACCTGGAGCAGGTTCGCTTCAACCGCGGGTGAAGCGATCTTCCTGGCGAAATCGTTCTGAGCCCGGTCCTTCACCCAGGCGAAGACGGACTGCGCGACTTTCTTGATCTTCTGCTCGAATGTCAGGTCTTCCGACAGCGGTACCAGGCTCGCGAACTGCTCGGCCTGTTCCAGTAATGGCAACTGCGAGATGAGCCAGCGGGTCATCTCCGGGGTGGCGGTAAGCGTCTGCACCAGGGTGGCTTCCAAGGTCCGGCTGCTGGTCGCATCCACGTCACGGAACGTTTTGCCGTCCGGCGCGCCCGGCGTGTACAGCGTCAGCGAGGGGCGGCTCGCCAGGGCCTTGACTCCAAACGCCAGTATTTCTTTCAGTACGCTATCGCCCCAGTGCAGTTGATGGACCACCACTTCGTGCCCGCCGACCTTGCCGCGGCCTGTCGCCGTGGGGCTGTCCAACGCCGCCAGCACCAGTTTCAGCCCGGTATTGTCACGGTCGTGCCGCAGGTCGCCGGAGATGTGGGCCGCCCACACCTGGGCTCGCATCTGTTGTGCTTTCAGGGTCATCCATTGCGCCTGCGTTTGCCGGGCGACAGCCTGCAGCTCGGTCGGCAGCCGGGCGCCGACATTGGCCCTTTCGATGATCTCTACAATCTGCGCAAAACTCATCGGCCCTTCTACGGTGGGCCGAGAGGCATTGCGTTCATCCAGCGTCAGGTTGGACATCGCCCACTCTGTCAGGGAGCGACGGTCATCGATGACCCCCCTCACGCTGCCTTGGGATATCCCGGAGCCAAACGGCGAACCGCCGGTGGGGGCATGCGGATCGATCACCTGTTTTCTGATACTCAATGACACGTCTTCAGGGTCGACCGGTAGGTATTTCTCGCGGATGACGCCGGCCAACAAGGTGCGGGTCCGGGCATGCAGCGCATCCGGGGTCGCCAGCGCCACGGGGTCTTGCGCGGGAACCGTTTCCGCCATGGTCGTCTGCAATGCCCGGGTCGCCTCCCACCACGCCAGACGGTCGCTGCCGGTGACGTGGCGGTTGGCGTGCAACCAATCATCGAGTTTTTTCAGGCCCAGCCGCAGTTCGCGTTCATCCAGGGCGGCCGCCAGATCCAGCCGATTCGCCAATTTCGCCGTCGCATCCAGCCTGCTCACCCAGGCGTCGATTTCCTCCGTTTCTGCAGGACCATAGAGAAAGACGCCACCTACGGCGTTCTTTTGCGCGGTCCGTAGTTCGCTGACCAAGCGCATGAGAAAGTGCTCGGTGATCGGTGCCGTTTCGATCTCGTCTCCCGGGTCGCCGTCTTCTTGCAGGCTGGCCTTGAGCGCAGCAAGGTCCTCGTGGATGTACAGCGGTTCGCCCGGACGGTACAGCACTGCGCCTCCCGAATGGCTGGCATCGTCATGCTGGGTCAGCGCCACGCACATCGGTACCGGCACGCTGACGGCCCACCCCTGGGGAATCACGCTCAAGCCATGGACGCCGGGTCGCTGGTAATGCGCCATCCGCGCGCGAGACGCCGCGTCTGGCGCCGACAAGACGCGCTCCACCAAGGCCTTATGCATCGACGGGCTCAACGTGCCGTCCAGCTTGTGGAGGTCTGCCTGGGCCTTGAGTTGTACGGCCAATTCTTCGGTCAGCCAGATGCTGACGCTGCGTCCCTGGCTGAAATCGGCAGGCCCGGTCCAGAAGTCATCCAGCGCCAGGGCCAACAGTTGTTTGCACGCGGCTGGCGTGATGCTTAACAGCTGCTTGAGTTCGTGCTTCGCATCGCTGCTATTCAGGGCAGCTGGCATGTCCGTGGCGTCATTCTGATGAATGACGAGGTTAATGTTGCCAGGCTCGTCGAAGAACTCGCGCACGTTCAACTTACCCGCAATCGCTCGCCAGAAAAGCGTGTCCAGGCGGGTCGTGGTCTTGCCCTTTTCCTTTCGCCTGCACACGAATATTTCCTTGGCAATGACGTTGTCAGGCAGGGCGGGGAAGGTTCTGTTGAACCAGTCATCAAGATGCTCCTCCAGCACCCTGGAGGCACGTGGGAAGGCACCGTTCAGGCGGATCATCTGTTGCTGCGAAGTTTCCAGCAGGTTTAACAGTGGGGTACTCGGGTTTGTCGGGCTATCAGTCCGTGAGGGGGTGTTCTCCAACATGTGCTCTTCCTGAGAGGTTTTCGGAAGAACAACCTATTGGAGATAGGAGATGACTGGGTGGTAGATAGATACCGCACGTGGCGGTGTCGGGCAGGGTAGGAGGGACAGTGGATCGTTGTGGAACCGAGCTTGCTCGCTCCCACAGTGGATTCTCAGTGGGCCAAACGCCTGAGCCGGGCACAGAACCCCTGTGGGAGCGAGCCTGCTCGCGATGGCGGCAGGCCAGGCTACATCAATGCCGGAAGGCTCACTGCACCTTTGACAGATCCCCTTTCAATGCAACCCCCGCCATGATCGCACCGGCATGGCATTCATAGGTTGTAGCGTCCTTGCGCTCGTTGCTCTTGTAGAAGCTGACGATGTTGGTCACGGCGTTGGCGCCAGCATTCTTGGCCGCCTGGTGCAGACTGATCAGCGCCGATTGCAGCACCCATTCGCAGGCCGCTTCGTCGGACTTGTTGAAGGCATTGGTTTTCTTGTTGGTCACCGCCCCGGGACTGATCACGGTGACGTTGCCGGCCGGCTTGTTGCCCGCCAGGTAGAACTTCACGCTGCCATCGATCTTGCCGGTGCGGATGGCTTCGGCGACGACCTTGTCGAAAGGCAGGTACAGCGCGGTATCACGGGCCTGGCTGAGGGTCGGCAGGGTGCTGAGCAACAGGGCGGCGCAAACAGCGATTTTCTTCAGCGACATCATGGTCTCCTTGACCAGAGGGAAGGGAAGTCAGTGCCAGCGACGGAAGATCAACGAAGTGTTGACCCCGCCAAAGGCGAAGTTGTTATTCATCACATACTCGTTGCTCATCGACCGGAACTCGTTGCGCAGATAATCGAGCTGGCCGCATTGAGGGTCGATTTCGTCGAGATTGCAGGTATGCACATACCGGTCGCGGTTCATCATCTCGATGCTGAACCAGGACTCCAATGCCCCGCAAGCACCCAAGGTATGGCCCAGGAAGCTTTTCTGCGAACTGATGGGCATGTGTTCACCGAACAGGCTGCTGGTGGCCAGGGTTTCGGCAATGTCGCCCTGTTCGGTGGCGGTGCCGTGCCCGTTGACGTAGCCGATGGCAGAGGGTTCGAGGCCCGCATCTTCCAGGGCCAGCTCCATGGCCCGGCGCATGGTGACCAGCTCGGGACGGGTGGCATGCTGGCCATCGGCGTTGCTGCCGAAGCCGACGATCTCGGCGTGGATTCGCGCGCCGCGAGCCAGGGCATGTTCCAGTTCTTCAAGGACCAGCATGCCGGCACCTTCGCCGATCACCAAGCCATCGCGGCCCTTGTCGTAAGGGCGTGGGCTGGTCTGCGGCGCATCGTTCTTCAGGCTGGTGGCGTAGAGCGCATCGAAGACCATCGCTTCGGTCGGGCACAGTTCTTCCGCGCCGCCGGCAATCATCAACGGCAGGCGCCCGAACTTGATGGCCTCGTAGGCATAGCCGATGCCGTGGCTGCCACTGGTACAGGCGCTGGAGGTGGGAATCATCCGTCCGGTAAGCCCGAAAAAAATGCTGATATTGGCCGCCGTGGTATGGGGCATCATTCGCACATAGGAGTTGGCGTTCAGGCCTTCGGCCACGCTGTTGAGCAGCATGTTGCCGAACGCCTTGACCTCGTCGGTACTGCCAGTGGACGAGCCGCAGGACACGCCCATGCGCCCGTCCTTGATCGACTCGTCGCCCAACAGGCCGGCGTCGGCCAGGGCTTGTTCCGCCGCGGCGACCGCCAGGCGCGAGACCCGACCCATGCTGCGCAACTGTTTGCGCGTCCAGTGGGTCGGGACCTGGAAATCGTCGATGGGGCCGGCCAGACGGGTGTTCAGTTCCGTGAAGCGGTCCCATTCGTTCATGCGCCGAATGCCGCTGCGGTTGGCGGCGAAGTTGGCGGCGATGGTCTCCCAATCGCTACCCACGGAGGTGATGCCGGCCATGCCGGTGACGACGACACGCTTCATCAGCACAAGCCTCCATTGACGGCCAGGACCTGCCGGGTGATGTAGCCGGCCTCGGCGGACATCAGGAAGTTCACCGCGCCGGCCACTTCTTCCGGAGTGCCCATGCGCTGGGCGGGAATCATTTTCATCAGTTCTTCCACGGGTACGTTTTCATCGAGCATGGCGGTGTCGATCAGCCCTGGCGCGACGCAGTTGACGGTGATCCTGCGCTTGCCGAGTTCGATTGCCAACGCCTTGGCCGCACCGATCAGCCCGGCCTTCGAGGCACTGTAATTGACCTGACCACGGTTGCCGATCAACCCCGAAACCGAGGTGATGCAGACGATCCGTCCGGCGGCGCGACGACGGATCATCGGCATCATCACCGGATGCAGCACGTTGTAGAAACCGTCGAGGTTGGTGCGCATCACCGTGTCCCAATCTTCTTCGCTCAGCGCTGGAAACGCACCGTCGCGGGTCAGGCCTGCGTTGAGCACCACGCCATAATAGGCGCCGTGGGTTTCGACGTCGGCCTCGAGAATGGCTTTAGAGGCGGCACGGTCGGACACGTCGAATTGCAGGACCCGAGCCTGGCGACCGAGGGCCTGGATCTCGGCCTGGACGGCTTCGGCTTCGGCGCGACCGCTGCGGCAGTGCAGCACGATGTCATGCCCGGCCTGGGCCAGACGCAGGGCGATGGCGCGGCCGATGCCACGGCTGGAGCCGGTGACCAGTACGGATTCAGTCATGGCTGGTTTCCTGTTGCGGACGGTTCATGGAGGTAGTGGGCGGACTGGGGTGGACGGAACACGTTCAGCCGGGCCGTGGCATGGATGCCGGGCGCTTCGATATGACACTCGAATACACCCATGCCGTTGTCGTCTTCCAGCGAGCGCACGCCACGGATGTCCAATTCGGCGCCGGCAGGAAAACAGTCGACGTTGCATTCGAACTTGCGGGTGCCGAGCAGGAAGCCCAGTTCAACGGCGTCCCCGCGTCGACGCGCGTGGCAACCGGCAAAAGCGGCAACGCTCTGGGCCATCAGTTCGATGCCGACCCAGGCCGGCAGGCTACCGTCATCGCGGTTGAACAAGCCACCGGGCTTGATGGTGGTATGGGTGTGGATCTGTTCGTCATCGAAGGCTACGACGCGGTCGATGAGGATCATGTCGCCTGCGTGGGGCAGCAGCTCGGCGAGTGGCCAGTCAATCATGGGGCATCTCCGATAATCAGGCTGACGTTGTTGCCACCGAAGGCAAACGAATTGCTCATCAGGCGACGGGGGGCGGTCGGGTTCAGGCGGCTGTCGGCGCGGGTCCAGGCCAGGGCCGGCAATGCAGGGTCGGCCTGGCCGTCCCAGACATGAGGCGGTAGCGCCCCGTCAGGGTTTTCGGCGCTCAGGCTCAGCCAGCAGAAGGCCGCTTCCAACGCTCCGGCCGCGCCCAGGGTGTGGCCGGTCATGGGTTTGGTGGAGGAACAGGGTACCCCGTGGGGAAACAGGCCGGCCACCGCATGGCTTTCCATGGCGTCGTTGTGTTGCGTGGCGGTGCCGTGCAGGTTCAGGTAGTCGATCTGGCTGGCCTCCAGGCCCGCGCAGAGCAAGGCTTTTTCCATGGCCTGGCGAGCACCGCGGCCGCTAGGCTCCGGGGCGGAAATATGATGGGCGTCGGAACTGGCGCCATCACCGAGCAAGGCAATCGGCGTCCCATTGCCCGGCGTCTTGCTCATCAGAAACAGCACGGCCGCCTCGCCGATGTTGATGCCGCTGCGGTTCACCGAAAACGGATTGCAGCGTTCGTCCGATACCGCTTCCAGCGCCGAAAAACCATTGAGGGTCAGCTTGCACAGGCTGTCCACCCCGCCACACAGCACCGCATCGCACAGGCCCAGGTCGAGCAGGCGCCGGGCGCTCATCAAGGCGCGGGCGCTGGAAGTGCAGGCGGTGGAGATCACATAGGACGGGCCGCTCAGGCCGAGCCAGTCGGAGAGGAAATTGGCCGGCGCGCTGAGTTCCTGCTGCTGGTAGTCGTAACCGTCCGGGAAGCGCTGCTCGCGCAGGTAGTGGGCAATGCCCTGGCTGGCCTCGTCGATCCCCGAGGTGCTGGTACCCAGGACAATGCCGATGCGCGCACCACCGTAAGCCTGGATGGCCCGGTCGATCTCGGCACGAATCTGCAACCCGGCTTCCAGCAACAACTGATTGTTGCGGCTGTCATGGGCGGCCAGGGGTTCGGGGATGGGGGCCAGAACACCCGTCACCGAGGCCACCGGCAAGGCACGCTCGGCCACCCACCCGGCTTCGACACGCAGGCCCGAGCAATCGCCGGCGAACAGGTTGCGCGCCACTTCATGTTTGTCGCGGCCCAGGGCACAGATCACACCGAGGGCATTCAAATAGGCGGTCATGGCGCGCTCTCGGTCAGCGGTGTGATGCGGTAATGGGGGCCTTGGGGCAGGCTCAGTTGGAAATCCAGCGGCTGCTTGTAGCGCACCTGCCAGCGGGAATCCAGGGTTCGTTGCGCAGCCTGTTGCCGGGCCGTCGGGTAATTGCCGGACAGTTCGGTTTCAGGAGTCAGGGCGAACAATAGCGCGGCGAACAGCTCCCGCGCTTCGGCGTTGGGTGGCAGCAGGCCGTCGGCTTGCCACTGGCCGTCGATCAGGCGCTGACGGGCCAGGGGAATACCCAGCGGATCCATCATCGACCAGCGAATGCCTGCGTCTTCGCGTTGGATCACCAGCAGCCAGTCTTGGCGCTGCCCGGCCAGTTGTCGCTCGATGTGCAATTGCAGCGGCAGCGCCAGGGTGGGCGTGCGCTCGGGCAGCGGCGCGTGGCTGGCGCAGGCGCCGAGCAACAACAGGCAGCCGATCAGCAGGCCGCTGAGGCAGGTACGGCTCATCCTCCAACCCCTTCGGAGGGCTTGCGGGCCACGACGTTGACCAGGGTCTCCTCCCGCTCGCCGAACGGCCGGGGGCGGCGCAGGCCAAAACGCTCCAGCAGGCCGAAGTCCTTGGCGCGACTCCACCACAGGTAGGGATAGGACACGTTGCCGGCTTCGAATTGGAACCCTTGCCGGCGGATCATCTCCAGGTACTGCGCGGCACTTTTCTGTACATGCATGGGATGGCGGAACAGCCAGCGGATGACCCAGGTATCGATATAGGCCTCGGTGGACTCGGCGAACATCAGGTAACCGCCGGGCTTGAGCACGCGATAGAACTCGGCCAGGGCTTTCTCCTGTTCCACCAGGTGATGAAAGGTCTGGTGGCAGAACAGCAGGTCGACGCTGGCATCCGGTACCGCCAGGGTCGCGCAGTCGCTGCCGATCAGCTCCACGGCCATGCTCTGGCGGGCCGCTTCTTCGGCGCTCAGCGCCAGGCTGTGGGGATCGGCATCGACGCCGATCAGCCGTTGTGGCGCGAACACCTGGCGCAGGTACTGGAACGATTTGCCCTGGCCGCAGCCGGCATCCAGCAGCACCGGGGCGGCCGGCAATGGTGTGCTGAACAGGCTGCGCAGGTCATTGATCGCCACGCGCAGCACATGGTGTTGCCAGGTGTGGCTGCGCAGGAACCAGAAACCGAAGCGGGTTTCTTCGACGTAGTTGTCGCTGAGGTAGTTCATCTCGTTCATGGGGCCGGGCTCGCACAGATTTCCGAGAGCATGCGCAGGCGACGCTTGGGTTCGCTGACGAACGGGTTGCGTTGATCCCAGGCATAACCGGCCAGGATCGAGCTGATCATGCGGCGGATATCGGCAGAACCTTCGGTATAGAAGATCACGTCCTGGAAGGTGCCGGCGTACCAGCCTTCGACGTAGCAGCGGAAGGTATCGACGCCGCGCTTGAGCGGTTCGGCGAATTCACTTTGCCAGTCCACGCTTTCGCCTTGCAACTGACGATGCAATACGTCGGCCGCCATGCTTGCCGAACGCATGGCGATGGTCACGCCGGAGGAAAACACCGGGTCGAGGAATTCCGCGGCGTTGCCCAGCAGGGCGAAACCTGGGCCATGCAGGGTTGTGACGTTGGCCGAGTAGCCGCCGATGGTCCGTGCCGGGGTGTCCCACACGGCGTTCTGCAGCACCTTGGCCAGGCTTGGAGTCTCATCGATGAAACCCCGCAGGCAGGCGTCGAGGTCGTCGGTACGGCCGGCAAAATGTTCCGCCGCCGCGACCACGCCAACCGAGCAGCGCCCGCCACTGAACGGAATGGTCCAGAACCAGACGTCGCGCTGGGTCGGGTGGGTGGTGATGAGGATTTTCTCCCGATCGAAGGCCGGCGTATCGATGCGGTCCTCGACATGGGTGAATACGGCCTGGCGCACCGGGAAGTTCGACGGCGCCTCAAGATCCAGCAAGCGCGGCAGCACTCGACCATAACCGCTGGCGTCGAGGACGAAATCGGCCTCGATCCGGTACTCGCTGCCGTCCTCGCGCTGCACGCCGAGTTGCGGCTTGGCGAGGTTGAAGTCGACCCTGGCGATGGCTTCGCCATAGCGGATCTGCACCCCTTGCAATGCGGCCTGATCGGCCAACAGCTTGTCGAAATCGGCGCGTTGTACCTGAAAAGTGGTGGGCTTGCCTTCGCTGAAGGTGTCGCCGAAATCGAAGGCACTGTAGCGCTCGCCCCAGGCGAAAGCCGCGCCGTTCTTGCGCTGGAAACCGGCGGCATTCACCGCGTCGAGCATGCCGGCCTCTTCGACGAAGTCCAGGCAATGGGACAACAGGCTCTCACCGATGGAGAACCGGGGGAAATGCTGGCGTTCGATGACCAGCACATCGTGGCCCTTGCGCTTGAGCAATGCAGCGGCGATGGCGCCGGACGGCCCTGCACCGATGATGACGACCTGGCGACGTTCCATTTCAGTTGCAGGCATTTGGACTCCTTGCCGAGGCAGTGATGTTCGAATGAGAAGGGGGCGTAATCATCATTGGGCGGGGTCCAGCACAGGCGTTGCATGCGCCTGGCGCCCGGCCCACGGTGCCAGCATGAAGCTGAATGCCAGCCCCAGGCTTACCGCCAGGCCAAAGTTGCTCACCGCCGGCGTACTGGAAAGCGCCAGCAGGCCGAACGACAGCCACGTGGTGACCGCCGCGAGCAGGGTGCCCAGCAGGCTCACGGCGGCGCCGCCGATCTGCTCGCGCATCAGGATCGCGTAATCGACACCGATGGCCGTCACCAGCAACAGACCGAACAGGCTGAACAGCGTCAGCGGCTGCC
This sequence comes from Pseudomonas sp. SJZ078, assembly GCF_007828255.1. Classification (NCBI taxonomy): domain Bacteria; kingdom Pseudomonadati; phylum Pseudomonadota; class Gammaproteobacteria; order Pseudomonadales; family Pseudomonadaceae; genus Pseudomonas; species Pseudomonas sp. SJZ078. Next base: position 48,662 of record NZ_VIUG01000011.1, read on the forward strand.
CCAGCCAACCCAGGCTCGCCAGGCTGCACAGCGCGGCCAGCAGCGGCAGGGCGACGATGCGCAACGCTGCCCTGGCGCCGAACGGCCAGATCAATACCAGCACGATCAGTACGCAGGAAGCCAGCTTGAGCTCGGCGGCGCTGATCTGCGTGGCGGCGAACACCCGGTTCAGATCGCCCAGGCGATCCACCAATTGCACACCGGGCAGGTCCACCGCCTGCAAGCGCAGCAGCGCAGCGTCGTTCAAGCCTTGCAAGCTGACCATCGCGGCTACGCCTTGCGCCGTCGGGCCGAGCCAGAGGGGACGGTACGGCTCGGCCAACGGACCGGACAGTGCGGCATCGATGTCTTCCACCGGCAAGGCCTGCAATTGGGCCAGTTCCGCCTGCAAGGCAGCGACCGGCACGCCGAGGTCCAGCAACGGTTGCCAGAACGCCGGGAGCCGCGCCAGGGCTTCACGTACCTTCTGCTGTTCGGCTGGCGGGCTGACCAGTTGGTTCAGCGACAGGTAGCCCTGGAGTTTATCCAGGCCGATCAACTGTTCCAGTCGTTCGTTGAGGGCGGTCTGGCGTTCCAGCAGTTGGGATTGATTGTCGGCACGGATCAGGAAGAACTGGCTGGTGGGTTGGAAACCGGTGATACGGGCGATATCGCGGGCCTCGTCGGTCAGGTGCTGAGGCGTGCCGATCCACTGGCGGATGTCGTTCTTCGTGCTCAGGTGCCAAAGCCCTCCGGCGCAGAAAATCAGCAGCAACGCCAGCAGGATCGGCGTGGGAACCCGAGCCAGCAATGCTTCGCGGACCTTGAGCAGATGTTCGCAGAGCCGCAGCGGCCATTGGGCGGGACGCAGGTCCGTGCCCTTGAGCAGCGCCGGCAGCAGGCAGACCGCCGTCAGGTAGGCACCGACCAGCCCTGCGGCGGAAAATACCGCAATCTGGGTCAGGGCCGGGAAGGGCGTCCAGGCCAAGGCCAGGTAGCCGATGCAAGTGGTCGCCAGGCTCAGGCTCAGCCCCGGCAGGGTCAGGCGCAGGGCCGGCCAACTGCGCCACGGCTTGAGGCTCCAGCTCTTGGACAGGTAGTGCAGCGGATAGTCCACCGCCACACCGATCAGGCTCGAGCCCAGCACCAGAGTCATGACATGCATGCGCCCGAACAGCGCCACGCAGGCCACCGCGCCGAACAGCATGCCGACCAGCACCGGTACGAACGCCAGCCATACCCGCAGGCGTCGGAAAGCCAGCAACAACAGCAACAGAATGCCGACGGTGGCGCCACCGCCGACCCAGGTGATTTCTCTGGATGCCTGTTGCTGACCGCTGGCGGCGTACAGCAGGCCGCTGGCCGCCAACAGTTGGCCCTGGGCCTGGCTTGCCTGGTCGCGGCTGCGCTGCAGCAGATCGGCCACTTGCAGCGGCAGGTTCATGTCGAAAGCGTTGCCTTGGGCGCGAGCCCGTAGCATCACCCAGCTTTTGCCGTCGGCATCGGCGATCAATGCACCGCTGCCCACATCCAGCTGTATCGCGCCGCGCTGGGGCTGGCTGTTCTGGATGCGCCCGGTCAAGCCCAGCCAGTCATCCTGGCTCGGTACCAGGCTGAAGCCGCTGAACGGGTCGAACAGGGCTTGCACCCGCTGCTGGATGAACGCCTGGGGCTGCTCGATCAGTTGCTGACGGTCTGCAATCGAGAGCATCGCCAGTCGCCCGTTCAGCAGTTGCGTGCGTAGCGCCGGCAAATCGGCTTGCAGTGTCCATTGGACCTTATCGAACAGACCGCTGGCCTGCCATTGTTCGCCAAGGGTTTGCGCCAGGGCGATGGCTTGCCGGCGGTCGGCATGACCGACCAGCACCAGCACCTCGCGATTCAGCGGTTCCTGCATGCGTTGCTCTGCGACAAGCTCCAGGGCATCGGGGGACGTGCCCGGCACCAGCTCCATGAGATTGACCGACAGTGGCGCACCGCTGCGCCATTGCCAGCCGGCGAGGGCCAGCACCGCCAGCAGCAGGATCAGGAACAGCCGTGGCAGGTTGCGTTCACTCGGCAAAGTCATGTTGCTCCGCTTCGCTCAAGGGTTGCGTGGCGACGCTATCTTGCATGCGCAGCACCGTGCGGTCGCCCTGGGTTTCCAGCAGCTCGATGCGCTGCACCAGCTCGCCGCCGTCGATGTTGATCTGGTTGAACACCTGTTTGAGCAGCACCGAGCGCGGGGTCAGGGTCAACTTCCACTGTTGCGGCTCGCCCGACAGGCTCAGTTCGAAGTCCCGCAGCAGGCCACTGCTGTCGCCCTGCAACACCGCCAGGAACAGACGGTTCTGCTCGGCGCCGGCGCTCTTGTTCGGCAGCATTTGCCAGGCGCTGCCATCCCGTCGGGCGATGCCCTGAGGGGTAATGCGGTAGTCCTGTTGCAGCGGCGTCCGCAGTAGCCACAGCAGACCTTGTTTTTTCGCCAGCACGAAACTCCCCTTGCTGACGAGCGGTTGGGGCAGGGCGCGCAGGTGCTTTTCCTGTATGAACTGGCCGTGGATGACATCCGGGCGGGCCAGCTGTTCGCTCAGTTGCTGCAAGTCGAAGGCCTGCGCCAGGGGCGACAGGCAGAACAGCAGCAACCAGAGGGGCAGGCGTTTCATGACAGTTTCCTTCCGACGGCGTCGACAAACACCTTGGGCGAGGCCAGCAGCATCTCGCGGGTCGTGACGTCCACGGCCACCTGCACCGAACTGGCACGGGTCAGGCGTTCGCCAGTGAGCGAGTCGCTGATCAGGTAGTTGATCTTCAATCGGTTTTCCCACTCCACCAGGCTGGCGCGCACGGTCAGGGCCTGGCCGAACACCGCGCTGCGCACGTAGCGCAGCTGCAGGTCGATCACGGGCCATGCATACCCGGCGGCGAGCATGTCGTTGTAGTTGTGGCCGATCTCATCGAGCAAGGCGCAGCGGGCCATTTCCAGGTATTTGACGTAGTGGCCGTGCCAGACCACGTGCATCGAATCGACATCGAAAAACGGCACGACAATCTGCGTCTCGACATGCAGCACGCCCTGGCTACGCATGCAGCCTCCAGTGTTGCTCGGCGATACGTTGCAGGCACAGGCGCAGTTCGCCTTCCAGGGCACGGTCTTCGATGACCGGCGGGAAATCCGCGGCCAGTTGTTCGTGCATGGTGGCCAGGGCCGGTGGCAGCGGACGCGCGTCCTCGGCACGGCTGCGCAGCCACACGCCCTGGTTGGCCGCCAGCAGTGTCGCGGCGGCGACCTGTTCGGTCAGCTCCAGCACGCGGATCGCATCCCGGGCGGCGATGGTGCCCATGCTCACCTTGTCCTGGTTGTGGCACTCGGTGGAGCGCGAAAACACGCTGGCCGGCATGGTGTTTTTCAGGGCTTCGGCGGTCCAGGCGCTTGCGCCGATCTGCACGGCCTTGAAGCCATGGTTGAGCATCGCCCGCTCGGCGCTGGCGCCGGACAGGTTGCTCGGCAGGCCATGGTTGTAACGTTCGTCCACCAGCAGGGCGAGTTGGCGGTCGAGCAGGTCGGCGACATTGGCCACCAGGTTCTTCAGGCTGTCCATGGCGAAGGCGATGTGCCCACCATAGAAGTGCCCGCCGTGCAGCACCCGCTCGGCTTCGGCATCGATGATCGGGTTGTCGTTGGCGCTGTTGAGTTCGGTTTCGATGAACGCGCGCAGCCAGCTCAGGCTGTCGGCCAGCACGCCGAGCACATGGGGGGCGCAGCGCAGGGAGTAGCGATCCTGCAGGCGGTGCAGCGGTGCGGTCGGGGCGTCGATCGCCAGGTCCCTGCGCAGCCACGCGGCGACCTGCATCTGCCCCGGGTGTGGCTTGGCGGCGAACAGGCGCTCGTCGAAATGTTCGGGGTTGCCTTGCAAGGCGACGACGTTCAGCGCGGTGATGCGGGTCGCCAGTTGCAGCAGGTAGTCGGCCCGGGCGAAGGCCAGGCAGGCGAGGCCGGTCATCACGGCGGTGCCGTTCATCAAGGCCAGGGCTTCCTTGGGCCGCAGCACCAGCGGTGTCCAGCCCAGTTCGCGGTGTACATCGGCGGCCAGCCGGCGCTCGCCACGGTACATGACTTCACGTTCTCCGGAGAGTGTCGCGGCCACATAGGACAGCGGCGTCAGGTCGCCGCTGGCGCCCACCGAACCTTCCTCTGGAATCAGCGGCAGGATGTCGTGTTCGAGAAACGCCTGGAGCCGTTCCAGCAGTTCCACCCGAACCCCGGACACACCGTGGCACAGCGACTGCAAGCGCGCGGCCAGCACCGAGCGGGTGGCCTGGGCGTCCAGCAGCTTGCCCAGGCCACAGCCGTGGAACGTATACAGGTGGCGCGGCAGGGCCTCGACGTGGTGCAACGGCACGGCCACCACGCAGGAGTCGCCGTAACCGGTGGTCACGCCGTAGATCACCCCTTCTTTGTCCAGCAGGGAGTCGAGAAATTGCGCACCCTTGGCGATGCGCTGGCGGAACGCCGGATCATCCTGCAATTGTGTCGGCGCCTGTCGGTTGGCCAGGGCCAGCACGTCTTCGATGCGCAGGGCGCGTTCGCCGAAGGTTACCGGCTCAAGAGTGGGCATCGTCATCGGTCTTCCAGAAAGGGTAAAAGTTGAACCACTGTTGGGGGGCCTGGAGGCAATACTGCGCCAGGCGCTCGGCGTAGCGACCGGCCCAGTGGGCGATCACTTGCTCGCGTTCGGTGCGTTTCCACACCACGGCATCGGCGAAGGGCTCGAGGGTGACGCGATAGCGCCCCTCGTGCTTGAGGCACATCAGCAGGTTGACCGGGCATTTCAGCAGGCCGGCCATCAGCCACGGTCCCTGGGGGAACGCGGCCGGGTGCCCCATGAAGTCCACGGTCACGCTGCGTCCGCCATGCAGCGGTACGCGGTCGCCGGCAATCGCCAGCCACTCGCCACGCTCCAGGCGCTCGCTCAGTTGCAGCATCACCGCCGGATCCAGTTCGCTGACCTGGATCAGCCGCAGGTGCGTGGCGCCGGCTTCACCCAGCAGGCGATTGAACTGTTCGGCATGCTTGGTGTGCACCAGCACGTTCATGGTGACTTTTTCGCCCAGCTCGGCCAGGGCCCGGCACATTTCCAGGTTGCCCAGGTGCGCGCCCACCAGCATCTGGCCGCGGGCACCACGCAGGTGATTGCGCAGCAGTGCCGTATCGACGATTTCGATCTGGTCGATGCTCAGCTTGCCGTTCCATACGTCGAGCTTGTCCAGCAGCGAGTCGGCGAACGCCATGAACTGTTCGAAAACTTTCCGGTGGGTGGGGCGCAGCTCGATACGGCCGCTCCAGTCGGCCAGGCGCTGTTGATACTGCCAGGCTGCCTGGCGAGCGCTGCGACCGAAAATGAAGAAGTACAGGACGATGCCGTACAGCAGCGGGCTCAGCAGACGACGGCCGAGCACTCTGGCGGCGAACGCGGTGAATTTCATCAACCAGAAACTGCCGCGCTCCTGGCGATCTGCCCAATGCTGCTTGTCTGCCTGAAGACTCATGCCCGCCACCGTCGCCAGAGAATCAGGGGAGAACGTACCAGCATGCCGAAGAACAGGCGGGTGTGCATGCTGGAAATCAGCACGTTGTCGTGGAACAGGCGGAAGTGCGAAACCCCGTCCTGGGGGTAGTGGACCCGGGTGCGTAGCCAGCACATCGGCTGGTTACGCCAGGCCAGTCGCACGAGGATGTCCGAATCGAAATCCATGCGCTTGCCAATGTTCGACGAGTTGATCAGCGCCAGGGTCGCCGGCAGGGGGTAGACCCGGAAACCGCACATGGAATCGCGGATCTGCAGGGACAGGCTGTTGATCCAGACCATGACGTGGGTCAGGTAGCGAGCGTACAGGCGACCCTTCGGCACGCTGGCGTCGTATTGCGGGTAGCCGCAGATCACCGCGTCCGGGTGGGCGCGGGACTGGTCAATGAAGGTTTTCACGTCGCTGAGGTCGTGCTGTCCATCGGCATCCACTTGCAAGGCATGGCTGAAACCCAGGCGTGCTGCCTCTCGCAGGCCGGTCATGACAGCGCCACCCTTGCCCTGGTTGACCGCCAGCCTGACCAGGTGAACCCGCCCATCCACAGCCAGCCGCTCCAGCACAGCGGCGCAGGCCGGGCTGCTGGCGTCGTCGACCAATACGCAGGGCAGGTCGTTGGCGAGCAATGCCTGGACTACCGAGGCGATGGCGGTTTCGTGGTTATAGACAGGGATGACGGCGCAGGGGTTATGCATGGTTCCTGCCTCTTACCGATCCGCTGTGCACCGCTTCCCTGTGGCGAGGGGATTTAGCGAAACGTCGCACTGCCCCGCTGGGTTGCGCAGCGACCCCAAGTCCGGTGCAACACCACAGTCTGTTGGCGAGCGCTTCGCACTCGAGCGGGGATAAATCCCCTCGCCACAATGGGGCGATGTACTCAGGAAATTCAGGCATCAGCGGCCCCCAACACAATCCGCCCACTGGAACACGCCGCCGTATCATTGCGGTAGGCGAAATACAGCTTGCCGCGCTCGCGGTCGAAGCGCAGGTGTAGCTGGACTTCATCGCCGGGACGTACCAGTTGCTGGAACTTCAGCACTTCCATCCCGATGAAGCGCGGCGGCAGATCCAGCAGTTGTCGGCCCAGGTTCAGGGCCCAGTCGACCTGCACCACGCCGGGCAACACCGGGGCAGTAGGAAAGTGGCCGCTGAAATATGCCAGGTCCGGCGGCACAACCAATTGCAGGCTCCATTCGCCGTCGGTCTCGATCTGCTCCAGCACGTCAGGCGTTTTTGGGCGCGGCGCTATCAGCAAGGCTTCGACCTCTGCTTGTGGCAGCTTGCCTTGAGCGTTGAGCGGCAACTGGCGCAGCCAGCGCCAGCGTCGTGGCAGGGCCAGTGTTTCGCAATGCCCGCTCAGGTGGCGACGCAAGGCTTCGGTTACGGCGCGACGACCCTGGTTACGCAAGGCGCGGAGGCCGGTTTCATTCAGTACCAACAGCGCGCCGAGGGAGGCACGATTCTCCCGCACCACCCCCAGCCGCGCTTCGCTCACCCAGTCGTGGGCCACCAGCGCCTGTTCCAGCATCGGCAGGGAGATGCGCTTTTCTTCGAGCTTGACGATGCGGTCCAGGCGTCCGAGCAGTTCGAAGCGCCCATCGGCGCCAATCCGCGCCGCGTCGGCGGTGTGTTCCACATGGCCGGGCGGCAGATAGGGCGATGCGATCAGCAAGGCGCCATCGCTGTCCTGGCTCAATTCGACGCCGGCAAAGGGCTGCCACCGTTCATCGCCTTGACGCCAGGCGATGCCGCCGGTTTCCGAACTGCCGAATATTTCCGTCGGCCATTGGCCCAGGCGCTGCCGCAGGCTTTGGGCGGCTTCGGCTGGCAAGGCACCGCCGGAGGAAAACACCCGGCGTACGCTGCTCAAGGCCGTCCAGTCGAGGTTGTCGCCCATGCGCTTGAGCAGCGCCGGGCTGGCGACCCAAGCGAAGACCGGGTGTTCGCGGCTGGCACGTTGCAGGTCTTCCGGAAACGCCAATTGCCGGCGCACGAACGGCCGCCCCGCGCACAGCGGCCACAGGACCCGGAACAGCAGGCCGTAGATGTGCTGGGCGGCGACGCTGCCGATCATGCAGGCCGGGCCCAGCGCGGCGCCCCACAACTGCTCCAGGGCCTGTACTTCATTGCTCAACTGGCGCAGGTTTTTCTCGATGCGCTTGGGCTCGCCGCTGGAACCGGAGGTGCACAGGCTCAGCCAGCATTGGTCGAGGTCCAGCTCGACAGGCTCCAAGGGGGGCCGTCGCAAGTCGCCAGGATGGGTGTCGCCAGGTTGCTCGGTCAGCCATAGGTCGACCTCGGCCGACCAGCGCTGGCGGGTCTGGGCCTGCAGGTCGGCGGGGAGCAGGACGCGCACCCCGGCACGCCAGGCACCGAGCAGGGCGACCGCCAGGTCGGCGGCATCTTCCAGATGCACGGCCATACGCTGTACACCGCGAGCGCGCAGGCCTGCGGCCAGGCACAGCGCCTCGTCCCGCAGTTGTGAATGACTGAGTCCCGGATCGACTGCCACTGCGCGCTCCGGCTGAGCCTTGAGCAATATCTGCTCAAGTTTTATCCAATTCATGGGCGGCCTCTTACCCTTTGTCGTATGAGCCATTCAATGGCAAACAGCAGCCCCATCAATCCGTAGGAAATCAGGCCGGTGTACAACATCCACCAACTCAGCGGCGCCCAGAGGGTCAGGGCAGCGGCGAGCAAACCGTTACACAGGAAAAACACACTCCAGGCCACTGTGACCTGGCGGGTATACACCACCGCTTTTACCGGCAACTGCGGTTCACGCAGGCGGGCTATACGCTCGATCATCGGCGGGCCGTATTTCAGGCTCAGGGCGAACATCCCGAGCATGAAGGCACTGATCAGTACCGGATACCAACGCAGCAGGAGCGGGTTATCGAACAGCGCGAGCAACCCGCAGAACACGATCGCCGCGACCGCCATCCAGAGATTGCCGGGCCCGCGGTCAACCAACAATGCCCGGGCCAGCCACAGGCTACCCAGCAGCAGGCCGAACTGCCAGGGGGCGAAGTGCTCCATGCCGAAATACACCGCAAAGGGGTACAGCAGGCCCGCCAATAGCAGGCCAAGGCCAATCAGCCGGCTCATGCGGCCGGTTGGACCAGTCGATAGACCGCCTCGACCACGTCGTTGACGGTGCGTACTGATTTGAATTCTTCAGCCGCGATTTTCTTGCCGGTCTGGCGCTTGATGTGGTCGATCAGATCGACCGCGTCGATGCTGTCGATTTCCAGGTCCTGATACAGGTTCGATTCCAGCGTCACGCGCTCAGGGTCCAGTTCGAAAAGCTCCACCAGGGCATCGCGCAGGGTGTTGAAAATGTCGTCACGAGTTTGCATGGTCCGGTCTCAAGCGCGTTTTGCAGTGACGAAGGCCGCAAGGCTTGCCACATTGCTGAAATGGTTGCGGGTGTCCTTGGCGTCGGCATCTATCTTGATGCCGTACTGTTTCTGAATGGCCAGGCCAAGCTCCAGGGCGTCGACAGAATCCAGGCCCAGGCCTTCGCCGAACAGAGTCTGGTGGTCACCGATGTCGTCGACCTCGATATCCTCCAGGCCGAGGGCGTCGATGATCAGCTGTTTGATGTCACGGTGCAGATCGCTCATCTTCGGCGAGCTCCTTGATGAAATAGTGATGCAAAAAGTCGTTGAGCCTGCGCGAAGCAAGGGGCGGTGGGCCGAGCGTGGCGAACGATCCTGGATCTATATCGGCTCCCACATGGAAACTGAAGTGCACGCGTCGCTGGGGAATGCGGTACCAGGGTTCGGCCTTGGTCAGGGTGGTCGGGCTGACCTTGATGGTCACGGGCGTGAGGATTTTCGCACCCCGCAGGGCAATGGCCGCGGCGCCCCGATGAAAGGCCGGCGCCTGGCCTGGCTGGGTGCGCGTCCCCTCGGGGAACACGATCAGGGCCTGGCCATCTTTCAGGGCGTCGCTGGCGGCGTCGAGCATGTCCATGCTGCCGTCGTTGCTGATGTATTGGGTCGAGCGCAACGGGCCGCGGGTGAAGGGGTTGTCCCAGAGGCTTTGCTTGACCACGCAGTTGGCATCGCGCACCAATCCGATCAGAAAGACCACGTCGATCAGCGACGGATGATTGGCGATGATCATTTGTCCGGGCCGGCCAAGTCTTTCTGCGCCGTGGATCTGATAGGTGAGCACGCCGGTGCGGGCCATGAACCGGATGAAGAACCAGAACAGCCGCCCAACCGTGCGCCGGGCCCGTTGCCGATGGGCCTCGGGATCGCCGGGCCACCAGGCCAGCAGCGGAAACACCAGCAACCGCAGGCACAGCCCGCCCAGCCCGAACAGGGCGAAGCTTGCCGCGGTCGCGAACAGGCGCCAGTAATAGGCGTCGCGGTGCTTGCTTGTCACCGGTTGCGTTGCCAGGTCCATACACGATTCTTCCAGGCATGTTGGCAGGTGGTTTCGTTGTTCAGCAGCGTACGCAGCAGATCCAGGGCATGGGGCCAGTCGCTGCCCGACGGTTGAACCTGCGGGGTGGACAAGGCCAGTTGCCAATCGTCGCCGCGGGTCAGCAGCAGCCCTATCGCATAGGGAAACGGCACGTCGTCGACCCAAGGTTCATAGACCTTGGGCGGTTGTTCCTCGGTGATGACCAGCAGCACCGCCGGCGCACCTTCATTCAACAGCGCGGCGGCTTCCAGCATGCCATGTTCCAGTCCATCGCCTGTGGCGGCCAGCGCGGTCATCTCGCTGGTTTCGTTGCGCATGATCGACCAAAGGCCGATCACTGCGTTGTGCACCGACAGGCTGAACTGGGTGGGCGACAGCGGTTGGTCGGCTGCCAGGTCCTTGAGAATCTCGAATGTGCGCGGGGTTTCCCCGTGGCGGGAAATAAAGACCAGCGGCAGGTCCGGCCGGCCTTCGGCCAGGGGCCAGCCGACACTGAAGGCCATCCGCGCCAGGCGGCTGAGACGACGGCGCTGCATGGGCGGCAGGAACGAAACATCAGGAGCGGCGTCGTTGACGGGCAATATCACCGGCTGTCGGCTCCACGCCTGCCAGTCGTCCACGCTTTCGAGCCCAGGGGCCCATGCGCGCCATTGGGCGATATTGAAATTGATCAAAAGATTCATCCCACCCCTGCGGGCTTCTTATTGTCACGGTTCAGTGGTTTGACCCGCGCCCAACCCAGCATGGTCTTGCGACCCAAATGGCGCGCATTATCCCGGTGCCGTTGGCTTGTAGCAAACAATGGTTACATATAAGCGGGAAAACCTGACGGTGGGTTCGTCCCGGCTCGGACGTCTTATTGTCGCGATTATGTCGAGCCTGTCTGTCAGATGCTTCCGTCATCCTTCGGGCGGATTGACGCTTATTGACCAGAAAAAGCCACTAACGCTGTAGTCCATCCACGCTGAGGTAGCGAAGCGGTGTCATCGCCTACTACACTCGGGGATCTTTGATACACGGAGGTTTTGACATGCGGCGCGTGGTATTCAATCAGAAAGGTGGCGTGGGCAAGTCCAGCATCGCCTGCAATCTGGCGGCGGTCAGCGCCAGCGAAGGGTATCGCACGTTGCTGGTAGACCTGGATGCACAGGCCAATTCCACCCAATACCTGACCGGCCTCACCGGCGACGATATCCCCATGGGCATTGCCGACTTCTTCAAGCAGACCTTATCGTCCGGACCCTTTTCAAAAAAGAACAGGGTCGATATCTACGAAACGCCATTCGATAACCTGCATGTCATCACCGCCACCGCCGAGCTGACGGATTTGCAGCCCAAGCTTGAGGCGAAGCACAAGATCAACAAACTGCGCAAATTGCTCGAAGAGTTGGACGATGATTACGACCGGATTTACCTGGATACGCCCCCGGCGCTGAATTTTTACGCGGTTTCGGCGTTGATTGCTGCAGATCGCGTCTTGATTCCTTTCGATTGCGACAGCTTTTCCCGCCAGGCCTTGTATGGCCTGTTGGCGGAAATCGAAGAACTCAAGGAGGACCATAATGATGGCCTGGAGATCGAAGGCATCGTCGTCAATCAGTTCCAGGCCCGGGCCAGCCTTCCGCAACAAATGCTCGACGAACTGATCGCCGAGGGCTTGCCGGTACTGCCGGTGTACCTGAGCAGTTCGGTGCGCATGCGTGAATCCCACCAGGCAAGCTTGCCGCTGATTCACCTGGACGCACGGCACAAGCTGACCCAGCAGTTCGTGGAGTTGCACGGGTTGCTGGAAAACGCCTGATCAACAGCCGCTGCCGTCCCTGTGGGAGCGAGCCTGCTCGCGATAGCGGGCTGACAGGCGCCTCGATGTTGAATGTGCCTGCGCATCGCGAGCAGGCTCGCTCCCACAGTGAAGTGGTTTCAAATGCCCTGGCTGCGCAACCAGTTCATCAACTGCGGCAAGGGCAACGCCCCGCTTTGCCGTGCGACCTCCTTGCCATTCCTGAACAGGATCAGGCTGGGAATCGAGCGAATGCCCAATTGCGCCGACAACTGCTGATTGGCTTCGCTGTCGAGTTTGGCCAGGCGGCATTTGCCGGTCAGTTGCGTGGCGGCCTGTTCGAACACCGGCGCAAAGGATTTGCAGGGTCCGCACCAGTCCGCCCAGACATCCACCAGCAACGGCAGGTCGCCCTTGACTTGGCTGGCATAGTCGCCCTGCTTGAGTTCGAACGGTTTGTCCAGTAGCACCGGGGCCTTGCAGCGCCCGCACTTGGGCTGGTCGTCCAAACGGTCTGCAGGTAGGCGATTGAGCCCGTTGCATTGGGGGCAGGGAATCAGCATCAGCTCAGGCATGGTGGGCTCCAGAAGACAGTCATGACGCTGATCTGGTGTCTGCGAGGCGGTTTATCAAGGCTGCCATTCATCAGATGCGCCGCACTGACGCCCTTCGATGGCCTCAAAAAACCACAACGCATCCGTTTGTAACCCAAGGAGGTCCCATGAGCCATCCTCGAGAACCTGTCACGCGCGCACCGCAGGACAACCCCAACGACGACGGCTGGGTGCTCGGCACCGCCGGTCGCGACGAAGACCCGAATGCCGCTCCCGCCTATGCAATCGATCGCCGCCACGAACGAGACGAACTGACCCCGGAAGACGCCCGCAGCCTGCCCGGCTACCCCGAGAAAAAAACGCCGGTCAAACCAACTGACAAGGATGCCACCGAGGCAGAGCCGGGAATCGAGACGCCTGAGCAGGGGAACGATAAGGTCGGCTGAGTGGGTTTCTTCATATCCGTTCACATCTTTTAAGCGAAGCCTCAACTTCCAGACGGCTAGGCTGTAGGACGGCAGCCTAGCCGTCTGTCTTTTCATCTGTATCGCAATTTGCGATATGCCGAATCTGTGTTTAACTCCTCCATAGCAAAATGCGATAAGGACGTTGCATGCATGTGATTACTGAGAAGCGCATTTGGGAAGCAAAGGAGAAGTGGCCGCGCTCGGCCGGTGCCCTGGACCAATGGTATCGACTGATCAAGCGCAACAATCCGTCGGACTTCGCAGCGATGAAAGCCATTTTTCCCGCCACCGATAAAGTCGGCCCGCTGCATGTACTCGATATTGGTGGGAACAAGTTGCGCCTGATCGCTGTGGTTCGATATCGACCTCCGCTTATATATCAAATGTGTGCTGGATCATCAGGAATATGACAGAGGCAAGTGGAAGGAGGAGAGGGGATGAGTGCACTGATAGAACAAGTGGCTGCCCATTGGGAGTTTGTGTCGCCTCTGCTGCGCAAACCCAGGGACGAAGAGGACTACGATCGGCTGGCCGGTGCTCTTGATGAGTTATTGGAGCGGGTAGGTGACGATGAGGCGCATCCATTGATGAGCCTGGTGGACATCATTGGAGAATGGATTGAGGCATGGGACCATCAACATCGACCGATGCCTAAAGCAAGCGGCGTCGAGGCACTTCGTTATCTGATGCGTGAGCACGGCATGAGCCAAAGTGATTTGCCGGGTGTAGGTACGCAATCGGTGGTTTCGGAAATATTGGGTGGCAAGCGTCAGCTCAATTTGAGGCAGGTCCGCTGGTTGGCCGAGCATTTTGGCGTATCGGTCGAGACCTTCATCTGAAGGTCTCGACACGGGTATTCAGGACGAGCAACTGATCTCCAGATGCTTGCCCCACTCCGGCGGCCGTTGCGCGTAGCTGTCCATGCCCGGTTGCTCTTCGAACGGGTGGCTCAGGACCTTGTGCAGGCGGCGGACCTCTTCGTAGTCGCCTGACTCGGCGGCATCGATGGCGTTCTGTGCCAGATAGTTGCGCAGCACGTACAGCGGATTAACCGCATGCATACGGGTACGGCGCTGCTCCTGATCGATACTGCCTTCACGGCCGACGCGGGCGATATAAAGTGCGCCCCAGGCGTCGAAACCCATGAGGTCGACGAAGTCATCACGCAGTGTAGCGACGGCCTGTTCAGGCGTTTGATCACCCAGCCGGCGGAAGAACAGGCTGTAGTCGACGCCGCTGTTCTGCATCAGTTGCAGCAGGCGCTCCACCAGTTTCTGGTCATCGTCCTCGGCGGTGGTCAGGCCGAGGCGACGGCGCATCAGGTCCAGGTAGTGGGCCTGGTAAAGCGGCAGGTACAAGCCCAGGGTCTCGCGCAGGGCTTCGACGCTGATGAACGGCGTCAGGGCCTGGGCCAGGGCGCTGAGGTTCCACTGGCCGATGGGTACCTGGTTACTGAAGGAATACCGGCCCTGGTCATCGGAATGGTTGCAGATGAAATGGGCGTCGAAGTCATCGAGGAAGGCAAACGGCCCGAAGTCGAAGGTGATGCCCAGGATCGACATGTTGTCGGTGTTCATCACGCCATGGCAGAAACCATAGGCTTGCCATTTCGCAATGAGCTCGGCGTTGCGTTCGACGATTTCGCGGAACATCGCCAGGTACGGTTCCGGCTGTTCACGGCATTCGGCAAAGTGCAGGTTCAGCACGTGTTCGGCGAGCGCGGCATGCAATTCGGGTTTCTTGGTGTAGTAAAAATACTCGAAATGACCGAAACGCACATGGCTCGGCGCCAGGCGCAGCACCATGGCGGCGCGCTCCTGCTTTTCACGCCATACCGGGGTGTCCGAGCCGATCACGCACAAGGCGCGGGTGGTGGGGATGCCCAGGGCGTGCAGTGCTTCGGATGCCAGGAATTCACGGATCGAGGAGCGCAACACTGCTCGCCCGTCGCCCATCCGTGAGAACGGCGTCTGGCCCGCGCCCTTGAGGTGAAGGTCCCAGTGTTCGCCGGCTTCGTTGTACACCTCGCCCAGCAGCAAGCCTCGGCCATCACCCAGTTGCGGGTTGTAGTGGCCGAACTGATGCCCGGAATACACCATCGCCCGAGGCTCGGTTTCGGCCCACAGCTTATGCCCGCCGAACAGCTCGGCAAACAGCGGTGCCTGGGCTTCGGCCGGATCCAGATCCAGCAGAGCCATGGCGGCGGGGCTGGCGACGACCAGTCGTGGGTTGTCGATGGGTTCGGGCAGCACATGGGCGGAAAAACCGTCGCCCAGGCGGGCGAAGCGGTTATCGAAGGACAAGGTTTCCAGCGTTTTCATGGCCGTCTCCGGCGCGATGCCCGGTGGCACCGCGCATCAGTCGAGTGTGTCTTGCGGCGGCTCTGGCACCGGCTTGATGCTGGCTACGGTCGAGGGCACGGGCGTGATGGTTTTCTTGTCGGGCTCGGCGGGCACCAGCTTGTATTCCTGGCCGTTGAGGTTCTTCAGGTAGATTTCCATCTGCCGGAAGGAGATGTTGATGTGCTCCTTCTTGAACTCACGGTTGATGAAGCGGTTGATCTCGTCCAGCACCGGGTTACGGTCGCCGAGATCGCGCACATGCATGCGCAACTCGTGGTCCAGGGTACTCTCGCCGAAATTCAGGAAGTACACGATCGGTTCAGGTTCCTTCAATACCCGCGGGTTGTCCCGGGCAGCCTTGAGCAGCAGTTCCCGGACACGATCCAGGTCCGAGCCGTAGTCCACGCCCAGTTTCAGGGTGACCCGGGTGACCGTGTCGGTCAACGACCAGTTGATCAGCTGACCGGTAATGAAGGTTTTGTTCGGGACGATAATGTCCTTGCGGTCGAAGTCGGTGATGGTGGTCGCGCGGATGCGGATCTTGCTGACCGTGCCCGACAGGTTGCCGATGGTGATGGTGTCGCCGATCCGTACCGGGCGCTCGAACAGGATCATGATCCCGGAAATGAAGTTGGCGAAGATCTCCTGCATGCCGAAGCCCAGGCCCACCGATAGCGCGGCCACCAACCATTGCAATTTGTCCCAGCTCACGCCCAGGGTAGACAAGGTGGTGACGAAACCGACGCCGGCGATCACGTAGGACAGCAGTGTGGTGGTGGCGTAGGCGCTGCCCTGGGCCAGGTTCAGCTTCGACAGCACGAACACTTCCAGCAGGCCGGGCAGGTTGCGCGCCAGGGCGAAGGTGATGCCGATGATGATCAGCGCGCCGAGCAAGTCGCCGATGCTGATGGGTACCATGCTCATGTTGACGCCGGTGCCGCTGGTGTACTCGTAGAGGGTGATGTTGTCCAGGTACGAGAACACGCTGATCAGGTCCGACCAGACCCAGTACAGCGCGGCGATGAAGCCGCCCAGCAGGGCCAGGCGGATCAGGCGCAGGGACTGCTCGTTGACCTTCTCGATGTCCAGGGACGGCTCCTCAACCACGGCTTCGCCATCGCCGGCCTCTTTGGCCGCCTGGCGCTTGGCCAGGGCACGCTGGTAGGCCAGCCGTCGGGCCGCTACCGACAGACCACGTACGAAGGTGGCCTCGATCACCAGCCAGAACATCAACAGGTACAGGGTATTGATCAGCCGGTCGCTGAGCTTCAGCGCGGTGTAGTAGTAGCCGAAGCACACCGCGACGAACAGCGCGATGGGCAGTGCGGTGAAGATCACCCCGACGGCTTTGCGGAACAGGGAGGCGTTGCGGTGTGTCGGGCTGCTGAGCAACAGACGGCTGAGCAACCAGGCCATCAAGGCATAGCAGGTCAGGACCACGGGCATGCCCAATACGTCATCGGCCAGTGTCGAAGGCTGCAACTCGGCCACCGCCACCACAGCTACCAGCGCCAGCACCACCAGCCCGAGCCGACGGATCCAACCCTGGAGGAATTCGACCTGCGGTTTTTCCCAGCGGAAGTGCAACTCGGCCACGCCGCCGGGTGCCAGGATGCGATAGGCGGTATAGAACACCAGCCAGGCCTGGCCGATCTGCAACAGGGCTGCGCCGAGGTTGGCGTTCTGGCCGCGGGCATCGATTTGCAAGGCAAAGCCGCACAGGGCCAGCCCCAGGGCGACCGGCATCGCCAGCAGGATGTTGATCAGGATCGCCTGGGGTGTGTGCCACTGGCTGTCGCGCTTGAAGTGCCCCACGTCCTGGTGAACCTTGTTCAACCGGGCGTAGAGGTGCTTGCGCCGCCACAGCAGCGCGCCGATCAGCAAGGCCAGGGGCAGGAACAGCAGCGGTCGCTGTGTCAGGCCGTCGGCCAGTTCGCTGAGGCTCGAAGTCCAGGGCAGCGAGTCGACCTGCTTTTCCAGGCGAGCCGGCACGCCACGCATCCATTCGAAATCCAGCGGTTTGTTGCTGGGGATCCAGAACATCTGCTCTTCGAGTGTCGCCCGGAGGTTTTGCGCGGTGCTGAGCAGTTGTTTTTGGTTGAGCTGCAGGGTGATCGATTCGTTGAGCACCGCGCTCAATTCGCGGCTCAGGCGTTCCAGCAGGTCGACGCGGGTCAGGGCCAGGTCCAGCAGGGTCTTGCGCAGCTGCGGCGTGACTTGCTCCGACGGCTGGGACGCCAACAGGTTGTCCACGTAGGCGCTCGGATTGTTCAGCAGCTCCCGTTGCTGGCTGACTTCGAACTGGTACAGGCGGATGTCGGCGATCTGGTCGGCGAGGTTCTGGTCCAGCTTCAGGCGTGGCAGGGTCTGGCGCTGCTTGTAGAGGATCTTGGAGAGCAACAGGCTGCCTTTGAGCACGCTGATCTGCTCATCCAGGGCCGCGTCGGTCTGGGTGACGCTGTCCAGCAACTGCTTGGTCTGCAGGTTTTGCTGGGTCACCTCGTTGAGGCGGTCGGTACTCTTGAGCAGATAGTCGGAGAGCTTCAGGTTGGTCGCGCTTTCGGTTGCCAACAGGCTGCTGCCGCCGGCCTTCTGGGCTTCGATGGACTGCTGGGTCACCGTCTCCTGGGACTGGGCCAGGCGCTTCTGGTTGATCAGGTTCTGCAAGTCCTGGATTTCCTGCTCCATGCGAGCGATCTTTTCCATCAACAGGTCGTGTTGGCCGTTGCCCAGGTCCTGCAGCTGGCTGTTGCCGGCCAGTTCCTGGCGGCGCAACGGAATCAGCGCGTTGAGGGCCGCCAGTTCGGCGTTGAGCTGATCGCGTTGTTCGGCGCTCAGGGGCTTGCCGGCGTCCCTGCCTGCCTTGAGGATGCTATTGATCTGCTGGATGCGGGTCTGGCTGCTGGCGATTTCCGCCTGGGCGCGCTCGGGGCGGGTCTGGGCGGTGATGATCAGGCTGTTGGCATCGGCGAGGGCTTTTTGCAGGTCGCCCTGCTGAGTGGAGCGCTCCGTCAACATTTGCTCGAGCTGGGGAATCGGCAGGTTGGCATAGCGCTGTGCCACGGGGACCACTGCGGTGTTCTTGAGCCGCGCCAGTTCACGCTGGTTTTCGATGTTCTGCTTCGGTGCGCTGGCCAACTGTTGCTTGAGGGCGAGCAGCTTGCGTTCGTAGTCAGCCTTGCTGGCGAGCTGGGCCAGGGTGTCCTGCAATATGGCTTGCAAGGCTTTCTGGTCGGCTTCTGGCAGCTTGCGGTCGGCAATCTTGTCCAGGCTGGCCTGCACCGAGTCGCTCGTGGGCGGTTCGGCTGCGTGCAGCGTGGAGACGGAAAGACTCAGGCCCAGCAGGGCGATGGCGAAGAAAGAGCGCAGGGTAGGCATAGAGACCGGACGAGCAGATTAAAGAATGGGAGCAGTTTAGAGGAACAAGCCGGGACCCGGGCGACTTCCTTCGGGGAATCTGACGCCCACTTTGCCGATCTTGTTCCCGTCCATGGCCGCGACGGTCCACAAGGTGTTGTTCCACTCCACCTGGTCACCGACCACCGGCGCGCCACCGACTTTCTGGGCAATGAAACGGCCCAGGGACAAGTCCGGATCGATGCCGTCCAGCTTCAGCCCGTACAGGGCGGCAACCGCGGCCAGTTGGGCGTCTCCTTCGAGTACGAAGTCGCCGAAGAAGCGCAGATCCAGGCCCCTTTGTGGCGCCTGGCTGAAGAGTTTTCCCAGGGCCGGCAGGTCATGTTCATGACCGATTACACAGAGCAGATCGTCGGTTTCCAACACCGTACTACCCGACGGATGGAGCAGTTGCTGGCCACGAAACAGCGCTGCGATACGTGTGCCATCGGGCATTTTCAGGTCCCGCAGGGGCGAGCCGATGCACCATTTTTCCGCCCCGAGGCGATAGATGAACAGCTCCCACTCGCTGGTGACATGAACCTCCAGCGCCGCCCGTGAAATCGGCAAGGGCTCCGGCGGGACCGTGACATGCAGCAACTTGGCGACCCAGGGCAGGCTCGTGCCCTGGACCAGTAACGACACCAGCACGATAAAGAACGCCAGGTTGAAATAGAGCTGGGCGTGGGGCAGGCCGGCCATCAGTGGGAACACCGCCAGGATGATCGGCACCGCGCCACGCAGCCCGACCCAGGAGATGAAGGCTTTCTCGCGACCATGGAAGGCCTTGAAGGGCAGCAGGCCGACGATGACCGACAGCGGCCGTGCGAACAGGATCATCCACAACGCCAGGCCCAGGGCGGGCAAGGCGATCGGCAACAGGTCATGGGGCGTCACCAGCAGCCCCAGCACCAGGAACATGCCGATCTGCGCCAACCAGGCCATGCCGTCGAGCATGTGCAGGATGCCGTGGCGGCTGCGCACCGGGCGATTGCCGATGACCAGGCCGCACAGGTACACCGCCAGGAAGCCGCTGCCGTGCAGGGCGTTGGTCAGGGCGAACACGGCCAGGCCGCCACTGATGACGAGAATCGGGTAGAGGCCGTTGGCCAGGTTGATCCGGTTGACCAGTTGCAACATCAGCCAGCCGCCGCCCAGGCCGAGCACCGCACCGATGCCGAACTCACGCACCAGATGCCCCACCAGGTTCCATTCCAGGTCGGTCTGGCCGCTGGCGAGCATGCCGATCAGGGTCACAGTCAGGAACACCGCCATGGGGTCGTTGCTGCCGGACTCGATCTCGAGGCTGGCGCTGACCCGCTCGTTCAGGCCTTTGCCGCCCAACAGCGAGAACACCGCCGCGGCATCGGTCGAGCCGACGATGGCGCCGATCAGCAGGCCCTGGATCAGGTTCAGGTTGAACAGCCACGCCGCCGCCAGGCCGGTCAACCCGGTGGTGATCAACACCCCGACCGTCGCCAGCGACAGCGCCGGCCACAAGGCCACCCGGAAACTCGAGACCCGCGTACGCAGGCCACCGTCCAACAGAATGACGGCCAGCGCGAGGTTACCGACCAGATAGGCCGTGGCGTAGTTGTCGAAAAGAATACCGGCCCCATCGACGCCGGCAACCATGCCCACGGCCAGGATGATCACCAGGATCGGGATGCCCAGTCGGGAAGAAAGAGAACTGACCAGGATGCTCGCACCCACCAGCAACGCGCCGATCAAGAACAGGCTGTTGATGGTCGTCGCAGTCAAAGGCAGTACTCCGGGAAAACTGAAAGACGGGCACAAACCGGCCATGCAGTCTGCGTGCCAGCGATTCTAACCTGTTGAAATGCGATGCTGTCAAAAAAGGTTTGGACTGCGGCTTCTCTGACCGTTTTGCAGGAAGCTTCCGGCCCTGCACAGAAACCTTTCTTACCTTCGTACCGGAGGCGCCTGATTTTGAAAAGGCGATCCCAACAATATCCTCAGCGCTCAAATATTCAATTGACGAAAAAAAGATGGCTACCTAACATCGCGCCGCTTTTTGGATGTCATTTTCGAGGGATCGAACATGTTTACACCCGCCCATTGGGCGAGGTTGTGCCTGGCTTTGCTGTGCCTGTCTCCGCTTGCTTCGACCCATGCCGCTCCTACCCCCGGTGAAACCGACCTGATCCGCGAGCGCCAGAACCGTTTGCTCGAAGAGCAGCGCCGCCGTCTGGAAGAGCTCAAGGACCTGCCGGGCCAAGAGGCGAAACCGACCCAGCCAACCGCTCCGGCCGATACCCGTTGCTTCCCCATCAAGACCATCGAACTCAAGGGCGCCGACAGTCTTTCGGCCGGTGAGCGCGAGCGTTTGCTCCAGCCTTACATCGGCCAATGCCTGGGCGTGCCCCAGCTCAATGAATTGCTCAAGGTCATCACCGATCACTACATCGAAAAAGGCCTGGTCACCAGCCGTGCCTACTTGCCGCAGCAGGACCTGTCGGGCGGTCATCTGCAGGTGCTGGTGGTCGAGGGACGGCTGGAAGGCTTGAAGGGTGCCGAGAGCAGCCAACTGTCGGCGCGTGAGTTGGCGATGGCGTTTCCCGGCAAGACCGGCGAGCTGGTCAACCTGCGGGAAATCGAGCAGATGGTGGACCAGCTCAATCGCTTGCCATCGAACCAGGCGCAGATGGAGCTGACCCCCGGCCAGAACGTCGGCGGCAGTGAAGTGCTGGTCAAAAATACCCCGCAGAAGCCCTGGCGCGCCGGGCTGTACCGGAGCAACGACGGCCAGCGCAGCACTGGCGAGCAGCAATGGGGCACCCGTTTCGAATGGGACAGCCCGCTGGGCCTGGCCGATCAGTTGATGTTGCGCGGCGGTCATGACGCGATGAGCGATCACCAGCACACCTCGCGCAACGCCATGCTCTATTACAACCTGCCGTTTGGCTGGTGGAACGTCAGCTACACCTACAGCCAGAGCGAGTACCGCTCGCAGATCGCGGCCAACGGTTTCAACTTCAAGCAAAGCGGCGACAGCCAGAACCATCAGTTGCGGATCGAGCGTGTCATCTATCGCGACGCCATGAGCAAGACTTCCCTCAACACCGGTCTGGCCTACCTGCGCAGCAACAACTTCATCGAAGACAGCAAACTGGCCCTGAGCAGCAATCGCCTGAGCGAAGCGCAGTTCGGTATCAACCACGGCCGTCGGGTCGGCAGTGCCTTCGTCAACCTCGACCTGGGCATGCAGCAAGGCATCGGCGCCTTCGATGCCCAGGCCAACCACGACCCGGCACCCGGCCAGGCTGACGCCCGCTATCGCAAATACACCGCCACGCTCAGCTATTTGCAACCGTTCAAACTGTGGGACGAGTCTTTCAGCTTCAGCAGCTTGATGACCGGCCAGCGCAGCGAAGACGTGCTGTTCAGCCCGCAGCGCATGAGCCTGGGCGGAGAGTCTTCGATTCGTGGCTACAAGGACCAGTCGTTGGCCGGCGACAACGGTGGCTACTGGCGCAACGACTTGCGCTGGAGCCGCCCGGTGACCCTGGAATGGCTGCGTCCGGTATTTGCCGAATACGGCACCAGCCTGGGCTATGACCAGGGCGTGATCAGCGGGACCCGCTACAACGGCGATCAGCACGGGCGCATGTCGAGCAACTCGCTGGAGCTGTTCGCCCGCGGCCAGCACCTCACCGCCAGCGTCACCTTCGCCCACTCCCTGGAACGCCCGGATGCCCTGACCGAGCGTGAAGCGCCGATCTATTTCCGCGTTGATCTATCCATTTAATTCTGTTGCAACGAGACCTGATCATGGACGACCGCCAATACGCGTTCCTGGCCCGCCAGCCTTCCGCCACCCTGAAAACCCGCGACCGGTTCTGGGGCATGCCCAAGCGCGGCCTGGCATTCCTGTTGGCCAACGTCATGTTCTGGCAGCCTATGTGGGCCCAGGCTGGCGGCATCGTCGTCAGTGCGCCGGGCACCAGCCTCGGCCAGGCAGGCAATGGCGTGCCGATCGTCAACATTGCCAAGCCCAACGGCAACGGTCTGTCCCACAACCAGTTCAAGGACTACAACGTCGGTAGCAACGGCGTGATCCTCAACAATGCCACCAACCCGACCCAATCCACCCAACTGGGCGGGATCATCCTTGGCAACCCGAACCTCAAGGGGACGGCCGCCCAGGTCATTCTCAATGAAGTTAACGGCGGCAGCCCGAGCCAGCTACGGGGCTACACCGAAGTGGCGGGGCAGTCGGCCCATGTCATCGTCGCCAACCCCTACGGCATCACCTGCAACGGCTGCGGCTTCATCAACACGCCCAAGGCGACCCTGACCACCGGCAAACCGGTGATCGAAAATGGTCGGTTGAGCCGCTACCAGGTGGACCAGGGCAGCGTGGCCATCGAAGGCGCGGGTCTCAACGCCAACAACATCGACAGCTTCGAGATCATCACCCGCAGCGCCAAGATCAACGCCGAGATCCAGGCGAAAAACCTAACCATCGTCGCCGGTCGCAACGACGTCGATGCCGCCACCCTCAAGGCCACTGCACGCGCCGATGACGGCAGTCCCAAGCCGCAACTGGCGATCGACTCCTCGGCCCTGGGCGGCATGTACGCCGGGTCAATCAAGCTGGTGGGGACCGAGGCTGGTGTCGGGGTGAAGCTGGACGGCAAGATGATCGCCAGCGGTGGCGACATTCAGCTCGATGCCAATGGACATTTGAGTCTGGCGCAAACCACGGCAGCGGGCGCCGTCGAGATCAACGCCAAGAGTCTGGACGCTCAGGACACCATCTATGCGGGCCGCCATGTCCAGGCGACCACCCAGGGCGACATCAACAATCGACGCGCCATTGCCGCACGTGACGGTGTCACGCTGACCACCGACGGTCAGCTCAACAACCTGGGGGTCATCGAAGCCGGGGTCAATGCGGACAACACCCGCAACCAGGTCGGCGACGTGGTGCTCACGGCGGCCAGCATCGACAACCGTGGGCAAAGCGTGGTCGCCAGTCGCGACTTGAAAGCCACGACCACGCAGACCCTCGACAACCGAGGCGGCACGCTCTCTGCGGCGAAAACCCTGACCGTCAAGGGTCAGGATATCGACAACCGCGCCGGCACCCTGGTCAGCCAGGGCGAGCTGAAAGCGACAGCGACCGGAACGCTGGATAACCGTGACAAAGGCATCATCGCCAGTGACCGCGAACAGACCCTGGTCGCCGGGACGCTAAAGAACAGTGACGGCGCCATCAGTGGCAAAAGCACGCTGAAGATCGACGCGAAACGCCTCGATAACAGCCTTGGCAAAATTGCTTCCGACGCCGCGCTGACCCTTGAAGGCAATGATGTTGAAAACAGCGGCGGACAAGTCACCAGCCAGGGAGACCTCGTCGCCACGCTGAAAAGCTTCAACCAGCAGAACGGCAAGTTGATCAGCCAGGGAAAACTCACCCTGACCGCCGACAGCATCAGCAACACGGACGAGGGTTATATCGCCTCGGTCAAGGCCATGAGCCTGACGGCCAACCACCAATTGCTCAATACCGGTAAAGCGATCATCAGCACCGAGCAAGGGCTGACAATCAGCGGCGGTAGCGTCGATAACAGCAACGGCAGCCTGCTCAGCCAGGGGGGCTTGAAGGTTGATGTCTCCGGCGACTTCGTCAACCAGGACGGCAGCGCCATCACCCAGGCCGGGAACGTGGAGGTCGAGGCTCTCAATCTCGATAACCGTGGCGGCGTGCTGGCCAGCGTCGAGGGCTGGCTGAAAGTCACGCTCGACAAGGTGCTGGACAACGGCGAATCGCTCAGCGCAGGCGGCGATGCCGGATTGATTCAGGCACAGTCTGTCGAGCTCGATGCGAAGCAGGCGGTGCTCAACAATGGCGGGCAAGTGGCGGCCTTGTCCGGGACCGCTGAGGTCTCCACCGTCACGCTCGAAAACCGCAACGGTGACCTGCTGGCCAAGCAGGCACTCATGGTACGCGCCCGCGACCTGGACAACAGCGATGGACGAGCGGCTGGAGACACCATTGATTTCGGCCTTACCGGCGCATTGATCAACCAGCGCGGCCTGGTGGAGGGTGCCAATGGCCTGCTGATCGGCGTTGCGTCGATCGACAACCAGGGCGGCAAGCTGCGTTCGGTAGGCACCCAGGGCTCCGCGACCCTGACGATTACCCAATTGTTGGACAACCAGCGCGGCACCATCGAGGCGGCCACCCAGGACCTGTCCTTGCAGATGGCGGCATTCCAGAACGCTGACGGCAATGTCCGGCATGTGGGCACCGGCACTTTGGACGTGGACATCGCCCGATTCAGCAACGTCGGTGGCAGCCTGACGACCTCGGGCACCCTGACCGTCGACGCGGCGCGTTGGGACAACAGTTCGGATATCCAGGCCGATGTGCTGGACCTGAAGGTCGGTCAACTCAATCAATCCGGCAGCGGTAAGTTGAGCGCCGTTCAAAGCATCCTGGCCACGGGCGGCACCTGGAACAACGCGGGCATCATCAGCAGCGACGGTGACCTGGATCTACGATTGAGTGGGGCCTATGTCGGTACCGGAAACAGTCAGGCCAGTGGCTTCGGTCGGTTTGACCTGAGCGCGGCCAGCGTCGATCTGTCCAGCGGTTCGCGCCTGGCCGGCGGTGGCGACACCCGCATCACCAGCCTGGGAGTGGTGACCAACGGCGGGCGAATCACCGGGGGCGGCAAATTCTCCCTGGCCGCGACCCGTCTGACCAACACCGGCACGCTCGGCGGCGCCGAAGCTGTCGAGTTGAGCGCCAACGAGGCGCGCAACGATCGCGGCTTGATCTTCAGCGGCGCGGACATGGCGCTGCGCTTCAACACCTTCACCAACGCTTTTGGCGACGTCTACAGCCTTGGAGCGCTGGACGTCGCGGCGCGAGATGGCGTCGCTCGCAGTGAGTTGCTCGAGAACATCTCCGGCACCCTCGAGTCGGCAAAGGACATGTCGCTGCGCAGCAACGTCCTGATCAATCGCAAGGACGTCTTCAGCACCACCGATGAGCTGGTGTCGGGCTCCATCAGCGTCACGTGTTATGACTGTGGTGGCGATCACCACAACGTCGATTATGTCGCCACTGAAACCTACAAGAGCGTAGTGCTCCAGGATTCGGCCAGCGCCACGCTGATGAGTGGCGGCAAGCTGACCATTGACGGCTCCTCAGTCTCCAACAACTACAGCGTGATGGCCTCGGGTGCCGACCTGCTGATCAAGGCGGACAACTTTGCCAACGTCGGCGCTGCTGCCGGCTCCAGCGTCAGGACGCGGACCTGGAACACCGGCAGGGTGACCGACGGAACCGACGAGCGTTTCCGGGCGAGATACATCTTCCCGTATAACGCCCAGGCCAACCCGAAGGAAGTCCCTGTCGATGCACTCAACAGCTTCCGTCAGGTGGGTGATATCACCACCGTGACACCGGGTGCGCCGATGGCGCCGGCGGTCGTTCAATCGGGGGGCAACATCGACATCCAGGCCACCCAGAAACTGGAAAATAGCAGCCTCGTGCAGTTCCAGGCGCCATCGGCGGGGGCGGCCAGAACAGCGGCGACGGATGTCGCCACCTCCACGCAGCCTGCGGTGGTGGTGCTCAATCCGCAATTACCGCCGGACCTCGCGCAGCAACAGGTGAACCCGACCAGCATGCCCGGGTTCTCCTTGCCGACGGGCGATAACGGCCTGTTCCGTGTCGTTGATAGCGGCGCTGCGGCGCAAAACGGCCATGACCAGAGCCGTGCGACCGTCCAGGGATCGGATGCGAGCCGGGTCATCGTCGGTCCCAAGTACTTGATCGAGACCAATCCAGCGCTCACCGACCTCAAGCGGTTCATGAGTTCGGATTACCTGCTGCGCAACCTGGGCTATGACCCCGATACCAGCTGGAAACGCCTGGGCGATGGCCTGTATGAACAACGCCTGATTCAACAAGCGGTGCTTGCCCGCACCGGCCAGCGCTTCATCGCCGGGCAGACCAGCGACGAAGGCATGTTCAAGTACCTGATGAACAATGCCATCGCCAGCAAGGATCAGTTGAACCTGGCCGTTGGCGTGACCCTCACCTCACAACAGGTTGCTGCACTGACCCACGACATCGTCTGGATGGAAGACCAGGTGGTCAAGGGTGAGCACGTCCTGGTGCCGGTGCTTTACCTGGCCCAGGCCAACAACCGGCTGACGGCGGACGGCGCGCTGATCCAGGGCAAGAACCTCACGCTGATCGCAGGCACCGACCTGAAGAACTTCGGCACGCTGCGGGCCAGCGAAAACCTCTCGGCAGCGGCCGGGAACAACCTGGTCAACACGCGCCTGGCCGAAGCCGGCGAGCGCCTCAAACTGGTTGCCGGCAAAGACCTGGTCAACATCCAGGGCGGCATTCTCAAGGGCAAGGACGTCGAACTGTCGACGTTGAGCGGGGATATTCGCAACGACCGCACCATCACCACCGTTGAGAGCAGCGGCACGGGCTTCAGTTCGAAAACCTCGGTCGTCGACAATGCTGCACGCATCGAGGCCGGCAACAACCTCACCGTGCGGGCTGCGGGCGATTTGCTGAATGTGGGCGGCGCGATGACGGCGGGCAACGACATCGAACTGAGCGCCGGAAAAGACATCGTCATCTCCGCGGCTCGCGAAGAAAGTGGCTCGATGCGCAAGGACAAGCGCCACTTCTGGGAACAGCGCCAGACCGTGCAGCATGCCAGTGAAATCAAGGCCGGCGGCGACCTGAATGCCGACGCGGGCAACAACCTGACCGTCGTCGCCAGCCATCTGGAAGCCAAGGGCGATATCAACCTCACCGGTAACGACGTATCGCTGATTGCCGCCGCGAACGAGACCTCCAGCGAATACCGTTACAAGCGCAGTGGCAAGAAGATCAACAAGGAAGAAGACCATGTCCAGCAGCAGGCGACCACCCTCAATGCGGGCGGGGATGTAGCGATTGCTGCGCGCAACAACCTGTCGGTGATAGCGAGCAAGATTACGGCGGGTGACGAGGCGTACCTGGTTGCGGCTAAGCAGATAAGTCTGCTGGCTGAGCAGAATCGGGATTACTCGTTGTATAACATGAAAAAGAAGGGGAGCTGGGGGAGTAACGCCGCAAGGCGAGATGAGGTGACGCAGATCACTCATATCGGCAGCGAGATCAAGGCCGGGGGCAACCTGAAACTGATCAGCGGTGGGGATCAGACCTACCAGGTGGCGAAGCTGCAAAGTGGCAATGATCTGACCCTCGACAGTGGTGGGCGGATCATCTTCGAGGGGGTCAAGAATTACCACGACGAAAGCCACACCAAGAGCAAAGGTGACCTTGCCTGGTACAAGATGAAAGGCGAGGGACGCACCGATGAGACCTTGCGCCAGAGCGAGCTCGTCGCCCAAGGGCAGTTGGTCATCAAGGCCGTTGACGGCCTGCGTATCGACGTCAAGCAAGTCGATAAACAGAGTGTCAGCCAGACCATCGACGCGATGGTGAAGGCTGAACCGGGCCTGGCCTGGATGAAACAGGCCGAGGCGCGTGGCGATATCGACTGGCGCCAGGTGAAGGAAATCCACGACAGCTTCAAATACCAGAACTCGGGTTTGGGCGCGGGCGCCAAGATTGCCATTGCAATCCTGATGTCGTTCATCATGGGGCCCGCCGGCTTCGGACTTACGGGCGGCAACCTGGCTGTCGCGGCCAGCCTGAGCACCACGGCAGTCACCAGCACCATCGATAATAAAGGCAACCTGGGACTGGCACTGAAGGAAACCGTTAGTGCCGACAGCCTGAAGAATGCGGCCATTGCCGGATTTACCGCCGGTGCTTTGGATTATGCCGACGAGAACTGGTTTACCAGCGCCGACAGCGCCAGCACTACCACTCAAGGCGTCGAGCCGTCGACCGGCTCAGCGGGTTCCGCAGGCTCGGCATCGAGCGCCAGTAACTCCTCCAAGGACATCTTCCGCTGGAGTAACGCGACTGACACGGCCATCCGCACGACGGGGCGAGCGGTAATCTCCAGCGGCATTTCCACCGCGATTGGCGGTGGCAGCTTTGGCAGCAACTTCAATGCTGCCCTGCTGGGAGAAGCCGGCAATGTGGCGATGGCGACCGGATTCAACTGGGTGGGCGATACCATCAAGTTCCCGGATGGCGGCCCTGAGAAAATTGTTGCCCACGCGATCATGGGTGGCCTGCTGGCTGAGCTGACGGGCAGCGACTTCAAGACCGGCGCGGTAGCCGCCGGTTTGAATGAAGCGCTGATTCCCGGCATGGCCAAAGTGGCGGATAAAAACAAACATCTGCAGTTGATGTTGTCGCAACTGACGGGCCTATTGGCCGCGGCCGCGGTAGACGGTGATCTGAATACCGGCTCGAAGATTGCCGAGAAAGCGACCACGTTCAACTACCTGTTCCATGCGGAACTGGTGGAGAGAGAGCAGAAGCTCAACACCTGCAAATCGCCAGCTGATTGCCAATCCATCCGGGATTTTTACAACAACCTCGACACAGCCCGGAACCGGGAGTTTGGGCAGTACTGCCAGCAGAATCCGGTGGGCTGTGGGCAGATTACGAAGCAACTGGCGGATGAGATTCCGGCCAATGAAAAATTGCTGCATGACGGCAGAAGCTCGGGGTTCGATCGCTCGGCAGCACTTTGGGAAATCACGCGGAGTAACGAGCGGGCCATCAATACCGGCATTATCGAGCATACGCGCACCGAAAACGGCGATGGTGCTGCATTACTGGCCGAGCTTGCGTCGAATGGATTGAGTCCGGATCGGGGGTTGTTCGCGTCGACGGCTGGGGGGAAGGGTGGTACAACCGGGGTTAAGGTTGGGGTTGTAGGAAGCGATAACAAAAATGGAATGCTGGGCGCACAAGGTGTCCAAACTGCAAGTAAGACAATCTGGAAAGGGGATGGTAAAGAGCGTTTGGATGTAGAAAATCCTAATCCTGGCCAGCGTCCAGGACAACTCCACTATCAGGATAATAAAGGAAATAAATATCTTTATGATCCTGAAACCAAATCATTTCCTGATGCGCCAAAATCGGTAAATCAACTTTTGAAAAATTCGAGATTTTCGCAGGCTATCGAAAAAGGGATGTCAAAATATTTAGGGGCAAATCATGATTAAGATGAACGAAAAGATGAAAAATGACCTGGATGGCATTGATCGGGTTGAACGCCAGCTTCCTGCTGCTTTGGCTGATATTATCGCGCAGGGTATTATTCAGAAGGATGGCTGTTTTTTTCTCGCTGCCCTAGCTAGTAAAAGCACCAATGCCGTAGAGTCTAACTTTTTGGATCGCACCGGATGGGAATGTTTTGTAAATTCAATTCATATAGATGACTTTGCAGATTCGGATTATCTTCTTAATGCGGTACTTTTCGTTCGTTCGGTGTTGGGAGAGTGGGCGCGAAGAGGATATGAGGGAGTATTTCAATCGATAATTTCAAGTGATGAATTTGGCTCGGTTGTAAAGTTTCATTTTTTGCGAGAGGGCCAGTCTTGGGTCGGAAGTGATCTTGAGAAGTATGAGGATTCAATTTTATTGGTTGATTCTGCCCAAGACTATGGGGCTCAGGGGCTGCTTTTTGAATGACTTGTATGAGATTAGGCTAAGAGAGGCACTGGTGGAGAAAACAGAAAGAGGACAGATTTTTTATTAGGGAAAGAGGCGAATATTTGTTGTGCTTGTTTGTGAATAAGTCTGTTTCTTTTTGGGGGTAGTCCGGAATTTATTTTGTAGGCCGCGAGAGTTAGCAGATTTTGGTTAAATCATGGAGGGATATTGATGAAATACGCTGTCGTCTTACGTTTTATAGCAATGACTCTGTTCTGCTTCTCGCTGACGGGGTGCATTCATTACGAGCATAAAAGCGCAGAAGGAAAGCCCTGGGATGAGGTTGCGATAATTCGGCAGTTCGACAAGGCACTGTCGATAGCCAAGATCGATGACGATACATCGCTCTATTGGATAGCCCGCCAAACCGAGTATCGACTCGGAGCGGGAAGGCATAAAATTTCCGTTAACCGTGCTATTGGAACCGAATACTCACGACCCGTTGAAATGACCGTTGACCTGGTCGGAGGTCACACC
This sequence comes from Pseudomonas sp. SJZ078, assembly GCF_007828255.1. NCBI lineage: Bacteria > Pseudomonadati > Pseudomonadota > Gammaproteobacteria > Pseudomonadales > Pseudomonadaceae > Pseudomonas > Pseudomonas sp. SJZ078. Next base: position 79,291 of record NZ_VIUG01000011.1, read on the forward strand.
TATGGCCTTTATGGTACCTCTTCGTTGAAATGGTGGTATTACGAGATACGAGACATTGATACAGGGCGTTCCGCCAAGGTAATCGAGCCGGCCGTCATGTCCACTCCATCTGAATCGACCGGGCAGGGGGCTCATTGATTTTCCTACCTTGATGCGGCCGCCCTCGGCCGGGGCAGTGCAAAACACGGCAAAGGATCCTATGAAAATGGGCGACGAGTACAAAGCGAAACACTTTGTATAGGGACCTTTCCCATTGACTTGCAGGACATTTCCTAGAAAATCCCAACCTCTTGCGCCTGCTGATTTCGGTGTCTAGCCTGTGTTTTCCGCTGCCCATTCAGCGGTCGGGTTTAGTCGCTCGGTAATCGTTAGGCGCAAGGTTCTCCTTAAAGTCAGGCTACGTGTTGCCGCTGATTTTATGGTGGCTGTGCGCAGGGCACTTTCGGGTGCGCCGGTTTCCTAACGTCCCGGTCGACTAACCTGCGTACAGCCGCCACCCCACCTCGTTTAGTCGCGAGCCGTGGCGGCTCCAACTGACGTTAGGAGTACCCATGGACAAACTCATCCCAGACCCACCCGTCCCACCGCTGCACCTGGACATCGCCGCCGATGCCAACGCCGAACGCGTCATCAATTCTTACCTGAACCCCAAACCCAATCCACCCGATAAGCAACCGGCCCCAGACCAACTGTTCACCATCGTCCAAGGCGTGGATGCAGAGAGCCTGTTGGCCAACCTCAGCGAAACCCTGGCCTCCGCCAACGTCATGGCCGGGGATCTGGCGTTCGAGCTGGACGGTTCCCGGCGGCATTTTGCCTTGGGCCTGCGACAGTTGATTGAACTGGGCCAGCTCCTGGCGAACCGGGCGCTGGACGTGGTCGATCCCAGGTAAAACGAAGGTGTTCGGGTTTGATCGATGGGTGTCGATCAAACCCGTTTTTTGCGACAGCATACGCCGCATGTTCCCTTCGGATTCCTGGACCGCGCCGACTGCCAACCGCAACGCCCTGATGGCCCGACTCGCTGCCGCACCGGATGACATCGCCACGCGGGTTTCGCTTTACCGCGACCTGCTCGACACCAGCGAAGCTTCGCTGGACGGCGTGCGGGTCGCCGCTGGCCTGTATGATCCGGCCGCCATGGCCGTGGTTGCCGAGTTGGACTGAAACTGGAAATTTAGAACCGGCTGGCACGACAACTGAACCTGCTGAAGCAGTTGCACAGCCGGTCCAATGATCTAGTCGTCTAAGGCCGATGAGGGAGCGCTCCGTGACCCGAGAGGGTGGGCACGGAGCGAGGCATTTAATGCCCGAGGATCAGAGGCTGAACCGCCCCACCATGCTGTTCAAGTCCACCGCCAGGCGCGACAGTTCGGCACTGGCGGCGCTGGTCTGGTTGGCGCCGGTGGCCGATTGCACCGACAGGTCGCGGATGTTCACCAGGTTGCGGTCCACTTCGCGGGCCACTTGGGCCTGTTCTTCGGCGGCGCTGGCGATCACCAGGTTGCGTTCGTTGATCTCGACGATGGCGGTGTTGATGGTGTCCAGGGACAGACCGGCGCCGCGGGCGATGTTCAAGGTCGACTCGGCGCGTTCGGTGCTGTTGCGCATCGAGTTCACGGCCTGCTCCGTGCCGCTCTGGATGCTGCCGATCATCCGTTCGATCTCGCTGGTCGACTGCTGGGTGCGATGGGCCAGGGCGCGTACTTCGTCCGCCACCACGGCAAAGCCGCGACCGGCTTCGCCGGCACGGGCGGCTTCGATGGCGGCGTTCAGGGCCAGCAGGTTGGTCTGGTCCGCCAGGCCGCGGATCACATCCAGCACCTTACCGATGTCGCGTGATTCATCCGCCAGGTTGCCAATCAGCGTGGCAGTGCCTTGCACGTCGGCGCTCATGCGTTCGATGGCGCTGACGGTTTCCTGCACCAGGTCCCGACCGTCGCCAGCGGAGGAAGTAGCGTTCTTCGAGGCTTCGGAGGTGCTGACCGCATTGCGCGCCACTTCTTCCACGGCGCTGGTCATTTCATTGACCGCGGTGGCGGCCTGTTCGATTTCGTTGTTCTGCAGGGTCAGGCCACGGGCGCTTTCGTCGGTGACGCTGTTGAGCTCTTCGGCGGCGGAAGCCAGTTGGGTCGCCGAGCCGGAGATCCGCTGCAGGGTGTCGCGCAGTTTTTCCTGCATGGTCGCCATTGCCCGCAACAGGCGACCGGCTTCGTCATTGCCATCCACGGTGATCGGCCGGGTCAGGTTGCCCTTGGCTATTTCTTCGGCGGCGTTCAGGGCGCTGCCAATCGGGCGGGTGATGCTGTTGGTCAGCAGCCAGGCGAACAGCAAGGTCAGGCCGGTGGCGATGACCAGCAGAACGACGACCCAATTGAAAGCGGTCGAGTACTGTTGCGTAGCGCCTTGGTTGAGCGCTTCGGCTTGCTGATTGTTGATCTCCATCAAGCGGTTGATGACGACATTGATGGCGTCGGAATTGCTCAGCAGCTCAGTGTTGAGCAGTGTGCGCAATTCATCGATCTGATTGTTGCGTGACAGCGTCTTCATCCGCTCTTCGAGCTGACGATACTGACCCAGCAGTTGCACGTACTGGTCATAAGCAGCCCGTTCTTCAGGGGCGCTGATGAGTTTTTCATAGGCGGTCTGGGCCGTGCGGATCTGCTGGTTGCGTTGTTCGAACAGCTCAAAGGTTTTCTTTTGGATATCCGGCTCGCGGTTGACCAGCAAGCGATAGGACAATACGCGCAGGCGCAGGGTGAGCTGGGTGAACTCGTCCAGGGCCTGGATGCTGGGCACGCTGTTCTCGACGATGTTTTCGCCGGAGCTGCGGATTTTGCTCATCTGGGTCAGGGCGAACACCCCAAGCGCCAGCATCAGGGCACCGATCAGGGCAAACCCCAGGAACGCCCGCGGCGCGATATTCATATTACGTAGGGACATGGAGGGTACCGGGAAGAAGCGCGTCCGTGCGGGCTGTGGCTGGTGTCACTGAATTATCGGTCATGGGGTGGAAGTCTTGAGGCTGCTGCGTGCTTTTGTCGCACAGTCACATCGTCGGTGCGACGAAGGGCAGGAACCAGATTCCCCATTCGTAGTCTCTACAACTCGCCAGCGAAGCACCGTCGTCCTGCAAACCATGGCATCGGCAGTGACTTTTCTTTATCGTACGCGCCCCCTGAAAAAGCCTGGAAATCAATATGTTGGAAGCATCCCTCAGCCAGCTGGAGCAACTGGTCAATGACCTGGTGCAACAGAATCGTCATCTCACCGGCCTGAACGAAACCCTGAGCGCGGAACTTGCCAGGGCCAAGGATGAAAACGAAAGCCTGCAACTGAGCCTGATGGAGCAGGAAGAACTCCACGGCACTACCGCCGCCCGTATCCAGGCATTGATCGAGCGGGCCAGCACCGGTCCTGTCAGCGCATGAGGCACGGCGCCGATGGGGTGACGGTGATCTCGATCCTGGGAGAAGACTATTCGATCAAGGCTCCGGCCGGGCAGGAACAGGCCCTGCTGGACGCCGCTGCGATGCTCAAGGCTGCCCTGGCCGACACCAAGAGAAAATACCCGACGCTGATCGGTGATCGTCTGTTGGTATTGGCGGCAATGAACCTGTGCTCACAGCAGATAGAACTGCAGAAGCAGCATCAGGCGGAGCTCGACCGTTATCAGGAGCAGGTCAGCGCCACCGTCGATGTCATTTCCAAGACGATTCAGCAGGCCTGAATGGATGATGACCTGTGGGAGCGGGCTTGCTCGCGAAGACGGTGGATCAGCTTGCTTCAGTGCTGAATGTAGTGCCGTCTTCGCGAGCAAGCCCGCTCCCACAGTGGATTTGGGTGACCGCTCAATCAGTGTTCAAGCGATTTGCGCCACGCTACAAAACCCGGATCAGAACCACTCATCCCGCATTTCAAGACACGTACCGTCCCGTGCTTCGAGCAGTGCCAGCTCATGATGACAACCCGGTATTTCCCACGTCAGGAAATACCTCGCCGCTTGCAGCTTGCCTTTGTAGAAGTCGCTGTCCGCGAGATTGCCCCTGGCCAGGCCCTCCTCGGCGCGAATGGCCTGTTCCAACCAGCGCCAGCCGATCACCATATGCCCAAACACCTTGAGGTACAGGGCCGAGTTGGCGAGGCTGCTGTTGACCTTGCCTTGGGCCAGGTCGGTCAGTAGACCCAGAGTGACTGATTGCAGGCGCGCTACCAGGGCCTCCAATGGCTGACGCAGGTCCGTCAATGATGCATGCGCCTGGGCGCGTTCGGTGGTATCGGCCACCAGGCGGATCAATTGCTTGAGCCCGGCGCCGCCGTTCTGCGCCAGTTTGCGTCCCAGCAGGTCCAGGGACTGGATGCCGTGGGTGCCTTCGTGGATCGGATTCAGGCGGTTGTCGCGGTAATACTGCTCGACCGGGTACTCGCGGGTGTAGCCATGCCCGCCGAGTATCTGGATCGCCAGTTCGTTGGCCTTCAGGCAGAACTCCGAGGGCCAGGATTTGACGATCGGGGTCAGCAGGTCCAGCAGTTCATGGGCCCGTCGACGCTCGGCTTCGCTTTCAAGGGTGGTGGTGTCGTCGAACAGCCGCGCCGCGTACAGGCCCAGGTCGAACGAGCCTTCAACATAGGCCTTCTGGGTCAGCAGCATGCGGCGTACGTCGGCATGCTGGATGATCGCCACGGGAGCGGTGGTCGGGTCCTTGCTGTCGGGTACCCGGCCCTGTGGGCGTTCGCGGGCGTAGTCGAGGGAATACAGATAGCCGGCGTATCCCAGCATTACCGCGCCCATCCCGACACCGATCCGCGCCTCGTTCATCATCTGGAACATGTAGCTCAACCCGTGGTGCGGTTTCCCCACGAGGTAACCGACACATTCACCGTTGTCGCCGAAGTTCAGCGCCGTGGACGTGGTCCCGCGCCAGCCCATCTTGTGGAACAACCCGGCCAGGAGCACGTCGTTGCGCTGGCCGAGGCTGCCGTTGTCGTTGACCAGGAACTTGGGCACGATAAACAGCGAGATGCCCTTCACGCCTGGCGGAGCGTCCGGCAGTTTTGCCAGGACCATGTGCACGATGTTTTCCGACAGCGGATGATCGCCTCCGGAAATGAAGATCTTGTTGCCCTTGAGTCGATAGGTGCCGTCGGACGCCGGCTCTGCACGTGTACGGATATCCGCTAGCGAAGAGCCCGCATGGGGTTCGGTCAGGGCCATGGTGCCGAAGAAGCGACCCTCGATCATCGGCTGCAGGAAGCGGCGTTTCTGCTCCTCGTCGCCAAAGCTTTCGATCAGGTTCGCCGCGCCCATGGTCAGGAACGGATAGGAAGTCGACGCGGCATTGGCGGATTGAAAATGGGCGAAGCAGGCTTGGGACAACAACGTCGGCAGTTGCATGCCGCCGGCCTCGAAGCTGCGCGCTGCGTTGAGAAAACCAGCCTCCAGGAAGGCATCCACGGCCGGCTTCACTTCTGGAATCAGGATCGCCTCGCCGTTCTCATAACGGGGCTCGTTTTCATCGTTCTTGCGGTTGTGCGGCGCGAAGTATTTCTCGGCGATGCTACGGGCTGTACCGATGGCCGCATCGAAAGTTTCGCGATTGTGCTCGGCGAACCGCTCGCGCTGGGTCAGGCCCTCGGCATCGAGGACTTCATACAGCTCGAAAGCCAGATTGCGGGAACTGAGCAACGTCTCGGACATGGCGGCCTACCTTTCTTTGGAATGGGGCCGAGTCTAGAGCCGGGAATAGAGGCTGAACAGGATGATTGATGGGGGTGATAGAGCAGCACAAGCTTCAAGCGGCAAGCTTCAAGTAAGAGCAGGATTGTCTTGGCTCTTACTTGCCGCTTGCCGCTTGAAACCCGCAGCTGCGTTTAACCGATGGTCATCAGACTGGCGTTACCGCCCGCCGCAGCGGTGTTGACGCTCAACGCCCGCTCGATCACCAGGCGTTCCAGTGCAATGCCGGTTTCGCCCTGGGACAGGCCATGGACCCCGACGATGGCGCCGGCACGTTTGGCCACTTGCTGGCAAACGCTGCGCAGTTGATCCGAGTCGCCGTGATGCAGGACCGCGTCGTACACCACATCGTCCTTGGTCCAGTCGGAAACGCGCTGGATGCGCGCCTGAATGTCCTTCGGCAAACGTGCGAACAGGGCCTTGCTCGTGTCGGTTTCCGGCCACACGGCCGAGCCACCCACGGCCAGTACGGCAGCCAGTTGCGTCAGCAGATCGCCTTCCACGTCGGCCAGACAGAGTATGTGCTCGCGGGGCAGGATGGCGTAGCTGTTGCGTTCCCCGGTCGGGCCGGTCAGCTGGCGGGTGATACCGCTTTGCGACTGGGCTGCGAACTGCACGCACAAGGTACTCAGCTCGGCGAGTTTCTGACTGTCGGCCCAGGCTTGCAGGGCGGTCAGCGGCTTACTCATGGCTTCACGCAAGCGCATGTCCGGAGTGCTGACAGCGTCGCTACGGACGAAGGATTGCTGGATCGCATCGGTAGGACGTGTCGACAGCAGACGGTACAGGTAAAGCGGACCACCGGCTTTCGGACCAGTGCCTGACAGGCCTTCGCCACCGAACGGCTGTACACCGACCACGGCACCGACAATGTTGCGATTCACATACACGTTACCGGCATGGACGTTGTCGATCACCTTGGCGATGGTTTCGTCGATGCGGGTATGCACGCCCAGGGTCAGGCCGTAGCCGGAGGCATTGATCTGATTGATCAACTGATCCAGTTCCTTGCGCTTGTAGCGCACCACGTGCAGCACCGGACCAAAAATCTCGCGTTGCAGTTCATCGAAGCTTTCCAGCTCGATAAGGGTTGGCATCACGAAGGTGCCGCGCTTGCACTCGTCGCTGTCGGCGATTGCCATCTGGTACACGGTGCGACCTTTGTCGCGCATGGCCTGGATGTGCTTCTCGATGCCAGCCTTGGCTTCGGCATCGATCACCGGACCGATGTCGACGGACAGGCGCTCAGGATTGCCGAGGCGCGATTCGGCCATGGCACCCTTGAGCATTTCGATGACGCGGTCTGCGGAGTCTTCCTGCAAGCACAGGACCCGCAAGGCCGAGCAACGCTGACCGGCGCTGTCGAAGGCCGACGACACCACGTCGATCACGACTTGTTCGGTCAGGGCTGACGAGTCGACGATCATGGCGTTCTGACCGCCGGTTTCGGCGATCAGCGGGATCGGGCGACCCTGGTTGTCCAGGCGACCGGCGATGTTGCGTTGCAGCAAACGGGCGACTTCGGTGGACCCGGTGAACATCACACCCTTGACCCGCTCGTCGCCCACCAGTCGGGCACCGACGGTTTCGCCACGGCCCGGTAGCAGCTGCAGCACGCCTTCCGGGATGCCGGCTTCGAGCATCAGGCGTACGGCTTGGGCGGCAACCAGCGGCGTTTGTTCAGCCGGTTTGGCCAGTACCGGGTTACCGGCAGCCAACGCGGCGGCAACCTGGCCGCTGAAGATCGCCAGGGGGAAGTTCCACGGGCTGATGCAGACCACAGGGCCCAGTGGGCGGTGGGCATCGTTGCTGAAGTCGTTGCGTGCCTGTACCGCGTAGTAGCGCAGGAAATCCACCGCTTCGCGGACCTCGGCGATGGCGTTGGCGAAGGTCTTGCCGGCTTCCCGGGCCAGCAGGCCCATCAGTGGTTGGATCTCGCCTTCCATCAGGTCCGCGGCACGCTCGAGGATTGCGGCGCGTTCCGCCGGTGGCGTGGCTTGCCAGATCGGTGCGGCGTTGAGGGCGCACTGGATGGCGTTGTCGACGTCCTCGACCGTGGCTTCCTGCACCTGGCCGACCACATCGCGGTGGTCGGAGGGGTTCAAAACCTGCGTCGGGGTTTCTTCACTGGCGGCGCAACCGAGAATCGGTGCGGCTTTCCAGTCGTTGTGGGCTGTCGCCAGCAGAGCGCAGGACAGCGAGGCCAGGCGATGTTCGTTGGCCATGTCGATGCCGCTGGAGTTGGCGCGTTCGCTGCCGTACAGGTCACGCGGTAGCGGAATGCGTGGGTGCGGCAGGCCGAAACCGCCTTCCAGGGTCGCCATCTGCTCGATGCTGGCAACCGGGTCAGCTACCAGTTCCTGAATGGAAATCGACTGGTCGGCGATGCGGTTGACGAACGAGGTGTTGGCGCCGTTTTCCAGCAAGCGACGGACCAGGTAGGCCAGCAGCGTCTCGTGGGTACCGACCGGGGCGTACACGCGGCACGGACGGTTCAGCTTGCCTTCGGAAACCTTGCCTACAACCTGTTCGTACAGAGGTTCACCCATGCCGTGCAGGCACTGGAATTCGTACTGCCCTGGGTAATAGTTCTGACCGGCGATGTGATAGATGGCCGACAGCGTATGGGCGTTGTGTGTGGCGAACTGCGGGTAGATGACTTCCGGTACCGACAGCAGCTTGCGCGCGCAAGCGATGTAGGAAACGTCGGTGTACACCTTGCGGGTATACACCGGATAACCTTCCAGGCCCTCGACCTGGGCACGCTTGATCTCGCTGTCCCAATAGGCACCTTTTACCAGGCGAATCATCAGGCGATGACGGCTGCGGCGGGCCAGGTCGATGACGTAGTCGATCACATACGGGCAGCGCTTCTGGTAGGCCTGGATCACGAAGCCAATGCCGTTCCAACCGGTCAGCTTCGGCTCGAAGCACAGGCGCTCCAGCAGATCCAGGGACAGTTCGAGACGGTCGGCCTCTTCGGCGTCGATGTTCAGGCCGATGTCGTATTGCTTGGCCAGCAGGGTCAGCGACAGCAGGCGTGGGTACAACTCGTCCATGACGCGTTCGTACTGGGCGCGGCTGTAACGCGGGTGCAGGGCCGAAAGCTTGATGGAGATGCCAGGGCCTTCATAGATCCCACGGCCATGGGAAGCCTTGCCGATGGAATGAATGGCTTGTTCGTACGAGGCCAGGTATTTCTGGGCGTCATGCTCGGTGAGTGCGGCTTCACCCAGCATGTCATAGGAATAGCGGAAACCCTTGGATTCGAATTTGCTGGCGTTGGCCAGGGCTTCGGCGATGGTTTCGCCGGTGACGAACTGCTCGCCCATCAGGCGCATGGCCATGTCGACGCCCTTGCGGATCATCGGCTCGCCGCTTTTGCCAATAATACGGCTCAGGGACGAAGTCAGGCCGGCTTCGTTGTGGGTGGCGACCAGTTTGCCGGTCAGCAGCAGGCCCCAGGTCGCGGCATTGACGAACAGTGACGGGCTGTTGCCCAGATGCGGCTGCCAGTTGCCGGTGCTGATCTTGTCGCGGATCAGCGCATCACGTGTGCCTTTGTCCGGGATGCGCAACAGTGCTTCGGCCAGACACATCAGTGCCACGCCTTCCTGGGAGGACAGGGAGAACTCCTGCAACAGGCCCTGGACTATACCGGCACGACCACCGGCACTCTTCTGATTGCGCAGTTTCTCTGCAATCGACGCCGCCAGCTTGTTGGTGGCTTCGGCCATTTCGGCCGGCAGGCGAGCCTGTTCGATCAGCATTGGCACCACTTCCGGCTCGGGGCGACGGTAAGCGGCGGTGATGGAGGCGCGCAGGACCGATTGCGGCAAGATGCTCTCGGCAAATTCCAGGAAACATTGGTGGGCGTGGTCGACCTGGACATCGCCAGCGTCGTCGCCCTCTGCGCGGATCGAGCCGTTCAGCTCGGTCAGGGTTGCACCACCCTCGAGTTTTTCCAGGTAATTGAAAATTGCCTGCTTGATCAGCCAGTGAGGTGTGCGATCAATCGAGGTCGCGGCCGCCTTCAGGCGTTCGCGGGTCGGGTCATCGAGTTTGACCCCAAGGGTGGTGGTAGCCATATTTTTATCCTCATGTTTACCACGTACGGCGTGGCATCAGCTGGCGCAAGATTAGCTGCGAGCTGATTGAGGTGCAACCGGGTGCAACCCTTTTTTTGACGAAATATCAGACAGCTCGTCAGGAATAAAACCTCGGCATGTCTACCTTGCACTGCCTTAGTGCTTTGGCTTCTAGCCGGACCTGATTAACTGCACTAAAAGGGAGCAAAAAACCACTTTTTTTGAGAAAACCGATCAGGTGCAACTGATTTGAGCGAAACTGGTTGCACCTTATTTCGTTTGTTGAATAGCATTCGCGGCCAAGGTGCAACCGGTTCAAGCCGAGGGGCATCGGCTGATGGCTTTCCTGGGGAAACATCAGTCATACATTCGCGGGCCTGCAAATCGTCGCTACACGTCTTCGTCGTCGACGCTTTCTCTGCCACCGCTACATAAAAACAAAGCCAGGGCGTAACTCATGAGTGTTAGTAATCCAACCCTGATCACCTTCGTGATCTACATCGCAGCCATGGTCCTGATCGGCCTGATGGCTTATCGCTCCACCAACAACCTTTCCGATTACATCCTGGGCGGCCGCAGCCTGGGCAGCGTTGTGACCGCATTGTCCGCCGGTGCCTCGGACATGAGTGGCTGGTTGTTGATGGGTTTGCCCGGTGCCATCTATATGTCCGGCCTGTCGGAAAGCTGGATCGCCATCGGCCTGGTCATCGGCGCCTACCTGAACTGGCTGTTCGTCGCCGGTCGCCTGCGGGTACAGACCGAGCATAACGGCGACGCGCTGACGCTGCCGGATTACTTCGCCAGTCGTTTCGAAGACAAGAGCGGCCTGCTGCGCATCATCTCTGCAGTGGTGATCCTGGTATTCTTCACCATCTATTGCGCCTCCGGCATCGTGGCCGGTGCCCGCCTGTTCGAAAGCACCTTCGGCATGTCCTACGAGACCGCATTGTGGGCCGGTGCCGCAGCGACCATCGCCTACACCTTCGTGGGTGGTTTCCTGGCTGTGAGCTGGACCGATACGGTACAAGCCACCCTGATGATCTTCGCGCTGATCCTGACACCGATCATCGTATTGCTGGCCACCGGCGGCGTGGACACCACGTTCCTGGCCATCGAGGCAAAAGACCCGACGTCGTTCGACATGCTGAAGAACACCACCTTCATCGGCATCATCTCGCTGATGGGCTGGGGCCTGGGCTACTTCGGCCAGCCGCACATCCTGGCGCGCTTCATGGCCGCTGATTCGGTCAAGTCCATCGCCAAGGCCCGTCGTATCTCCATGACCTGGATGATCCTGTGCCTGGGCGGCACCGTGGCCGTCGGCTTCTTCGGCATCGCGTACTTCTCTGCACATCCGGATGTGGCCGGCCCTGTGAGCGAGAACCCTGAGCGCGTGTTCATCGAGTTGGCGAAGATCCTCTTCAACCCATGGATTGCCGGTGTACTGCTGTCGGCCATCCTGGCCGCCGTGATGAGTACCCTGAGCTGCCAGTTGTTGGTGTGCTCCAGCGCCCTGACCGAAGACTTCTACAAAACCTTCCTGCGCAAGAATGCTTCCCAGCTGGAACTGGTCTGGGTCGGCCGTGCCATGGTGCTGCTGGTGGCGTTGGTCGCCATTGCCCTGGCTGCCAACCCGAGCAACCGTGTACTGGGTCTGGTGAGCTACGCCTGGGCCGGTTTCGGTGCCGCATTCGGTCCTGTGGTCCTGATCTCCGTCATCTGGAAAAACATGACCCGTAACGGCGCACTGGCGGGCATCCTGGTGGGTGCGATTACCGTAATCGTCTGGAAGCACTTCGAGCTGCTGGGTCTATACGAAATCATCCCGGGCTTCATCTTCGCTAGCCTGGCCATCTATGTTGTCAGCAAGATCGGCACGCCTACCGCCGGTATGCTGCAGCGCTTCGAAGCAGCCGAAAAAGATTTCCGCCTGAATCAGTAAGTCTGTTCGGCGAGCACTGATGGCTCGCTGAAGGCTGTATCGAGAAACGGCCCGTCGCCAATGGAGACGGGCCGTTTTTTTATGCGTGATCTCCTGGGGACATCGCCAATCCTTGTGGGAGCGAGCCTGCTCGCGATAGCGACGGGTCAGTGCGGATCTGCATCGGGTTGATTGAGAAAGATCAAAACGCCCAGTAGCGCCATGTAGAACCTGAACGCGGCATCCTGGCCATTCCAGATTTCCGATTGCCACATCAGAAACCATTCGCCACCGATGACCATGAAACCAAAGAACCAGACGAAGAATCCCACCGTCAGGCCGGCGATGCCCCAGCGTTTGGCTTGCGCGAAAACCCTGGCATCGGCTCGGCGTGCCAACCACAACTCCAGGGCACCATAACCCAGCAGCCCGGCCGTGATCGCTTCGCCGAGGATGATCAGCCAGTAGGCGCCGTGCCACAGCCATGGCTGGGTGATGGCGCGGTAACGGGCGGCGTTGTCCGGGAAAGTGGTATCCATGCTCAGCACGTGCTGGACGAAATTGAAATTGGAGCGGTAGTCCGTGACATTGTTGAACACGGTCAGAAAGGCGAACGCGGCGAGTGCCAGGATCATTGCGATTTTTGCGTAACGTGCCGTCATGGGGGCGTCCTTTGCTTTTTGCGACAACGGAACGTTATCACGCCCACGTGAAGTACCGACGGCCGTCTTGGTGTAAGAAACCACTGATTCATTCGTGCGACGGCTGGTCGTGACGCAGAAAGTGTCTATCGGAAAATACAGCGCGCTTTTGCAGCTTCTATCCCCCTGCTTGTAAGGGAAATCTGTTTTTCATGACATCCCATCAACTCTCCGTGGGACTCATGCAGAATCCCCCGCCTTTCATTCTGCTGAGTTACATCGGATGTTCTCGCCTGCCAACCAACCGCGTTTCACCCTGACGCTCGACAGCGCGCCGAATGAGCTCAAGGTGCTTGAGTTCAGGGGCCAGGAAACCATCAGTCAACCCTTTCGCTTTGATCTGGAACTGGTGAGTGAACGAGCGGACCTGGCGTTGGAATCGCTGCTGCATCGCCAGGCCTACCTGGCTTTCGATCAGCAGGGGCGTGGCGTCCACGGTCAGGTCTACAGCGTAGCCCAGGGCGATTCGGGCAAGCGCCTGACCCGTTACCAGATCAGCCTGGTGCCGCGCCTGGCGTACTTGCGTCACCGTATCAACCGGCGGATTTTCCAGCACTTGAGTGTGCCGTCGATCATTGCGCGGGTCTTGAAGGACCATGGCGTCCAGGGCGATGCGTTTCAGTTCAACCTCGGCGGACAATATCCCGAACGGGAGTACTGTGTGCAATACGGTGAAAGCGATCTGGCATTCATCGAGCGCATCTGTGCCGAGGTCGGTATTCATTACCACTTCCGCCACAGTCCTGACGGCCACCTGCTGGTCTTTGGTGACGATCAGACGGTGTTTCCCCGTTTGCCCGAGTCGACGCGGTATCTGCCAGGCAGTGGCATGGCCGCCGGGGAACCGGCGATCAAGCGGCTGGCTGTTCGACTCCAGACCCGGACCAGCGTTGTGACACTGTGCGACTACGATTTCCGTAACCCCAGCCTGCCCTTGCAAACCAGCCTCGACAGCCAGCAGCAGCCGGTGCTGGAGGACTATCGCTACCCCGGCCTGTTTTCCGACCGCGAGCATGGTCGGCACCTGACCCGGCGCGCCCTGGAGCGTCATGGAGCAGATTTCCGTCTGGCCGAAGGGCGCAGCGACCAATGCGCCCTGGTCAGTGGGCACTTCATGCAAATCGATGGGCACCCGCGGGAGCAGTGGAACGACCTGTGGCTCCTGACACGGATCACCCATCGCGGCCGCCAACCGCAAGTGCTGGAGGATACGGTCACGGATGGCGAGGATGAGTTCCAAGGCTATAGCAATACCTTTGTGGCGACGCCGTGGGACGTTTTCTTTCGTCCGCCGATGCTTCATGAGAAACCTGCCGCCCACGGTTATCAGCCTGCGGTGGTGAGCGGACCTGTCGACAGCGAAATTCATTGCGACGAGTTCGGACGAGTCAAGGTACAGATGATCTGGGATCGCGACGGCGAGGGTGACGAGCATTCCAGTTGTTGGCTGCGGGTAGCCACCGGCTGGGCCCATGATCGATATGGCAGTGTGATGATTCCCCGGGTCGGCATGGAAGTCCTGGTGGGCTTCATGGATGGCGATGTGGACAAACCACTGGTGGTAGGTTGCTTGCCCAACGGTGCGAACCCGTTGCCGCTGGATCTGCCCGCGGATAAGACCCGCAGCATATTGCGCAGCCAGAGCAGCCCCGGCGGGGGCGGTTATAACGAGCTGCGCATCGAGGATCGCAAGGGGGCTGAGGAGATTTATCTGCGGGCCCAGCGAAACTGGACCCAGCATGTGCTCCATGACCAGCGCGTGCAGGTTGATCACGAGCGCAGCGTTGTCGTCTCCGGCACGGCACGGCATGAGCTCAAGGCCGAAGAGTTGCGTATCACCCATGGGCGGCGCCAGGTCGAAGTACGGCAGGACGATCACTTGATGGTGACTGGCGAACGGCACATTCGCGTGACCAGCCAGGCGCTCAGTGCCAGCCAGCATTTCCATGTCAGCGCTGGTCAGCAGATCGTGTTGGATGGCGGCGCCAGTGCGACCGTCCAGGCAGGTGGACACTGGATCAGCATCGGCGCGGGCGGGATATTCAGTAGCGTGCCCATCGAGGTCGGCGGCGGGCCGATGGCGGTGATCCGCGCGACGCCGGGCTCGCCGGGTCATCCCGAGAAACTTGTCGCTGCCGTGGCCGCTCCACTGTCGTTGGCGCAGATCCTCAGCCTGCAAGGCTCGGCGCCGTTCTGTGAAGAATGTGAGCGGTGCAAGGACGGCAGCTGTGCACCGTTGCCCAGGTTTTCCAAACCCACTGATATCCAAGGGCGCCCATGAGTACGAGACAGTCGCCTCAGGCCTGGCTTGGGGAGCACCCGTTGCAAGCATCCGAGCGGCTTTTCGCCATCTTCAGCAATGTCAGCAGCGCAAAGCCACTGGCGGCCTGGAGGCGCTCGATGGCGTTGGTGCCCAGTCCGATCTGGGCGGGCACGCCTTACGCTGACTGGGAGCCCGTCATGCCCTATGTAGGCGCAGTCTCTGTCGACAGTGAGTTTCTTCAATGGGTCGCGACGACCGATTCGCTCGATTGGGGTTGGCTGGCGGTCTCTGCGGTCGGCCAGGAGGTGCTCGTCGAGCATCTGCGTGGGCTCACCCAGGTGCTGTTGCCGGGCGGCCAATCGGCTTTTTTCCGTTTCTGGGATGGGCGTTTCATGCAGCCCATGCTGCAGTCCGATGACGTCGATGCCGGACAGTTGCTGCCGGTCATCAGTCGTTGTCTTATCAACGGTCGGGCCCTGGAGATCGTGGGAAATGCCCAGCGACCGCCACCCACTTTCCCCTGGTGGGAGGTGCCGGCCGCGTTGGTGAAAGCGTTGGCGGGCGGCACGACGGACTGCCTGCTGGATAACCTGCTCAGGTGGTTGGACGAGGAGCATCCGCAGCTGTCCGAGCGCGCCGATGAGCGCATCCTGCGGCGCAAGGTTGCACATTTTCTTGAGGTACATGGAACGGTTCATGGGGTAAAAGGGCAGTTGCATGGGTATCTGATGCAAGAGCTCGGCTGAGCGGAGGTCTTCGCCCGCTCGGCTGCGAAACCCTGACGTTCGACGTGCTTCGAGGTAAACTCGTCGCCCTTCGCAGGAGCCGCCATGAACTATCGCCACGCCTTCCACGCCGGCAATCACGCCGATGTGTTCAAACACCTGACCTTGACCCGCCTTATCGCGCTGATGGCGCGCAAGGAACAGCCCTTCGCTTACCTCGATACCCATGCGGGCATCGGGTTGTATGACTTGCAGGGCGACCAGGCCAATCGTACCGGTGAATACCTGGAAGGCATCGCACGCTTATGGGGGCAAGACGATCTGCCGCCGCTGACCGCCGACTACATGAAAGTGTTGCACGAGATGAACCCGGACGGACAGTTGCGCTATTACCCGGGCTCACCGGAGCTGGCGCGGCGTCTGACGCGCCCACAGGATCGGGTCTTGCTCAATGAAAAGCACCCTGAGGACGGTGTGCTGCTCAAGGACAACATGAAGGGTGATCGCCGTGTGGCGGTGCATCTGGGCGAAGGTTGGCATGTGCCCCGCGCTTTGCTCCCGGTGGCGGAAAAGCGCGGCTTGATGTTGATCGATCCGCCCTTCGAAAAACTCGACGAAATGCAACGTTGCGCCGCCTCTCTCAAGGAGGCCATTGGCCGGATGCGTCAGACAGTGGCCGCGATCTGGTACCCGGTGAAGGATCAGCGAATGCTGCGTCGCTTTTACCAGGACCTGGCCGGCACGGGCGCGCCAAAACTGTTGCGAGTGGAATTACTGGTGCATCCACTCGCCACTCCCGACAGCCTGAACGGCTCCGGCCTGGCGATTGCCAACCCGCCGTGGGGGCTGGAGGAGGAATTGCGTGAATTGCTGCCGTGGCTGTCGAAAAAACTCGGGCAGACCCAGGGTGGTTGGCAGATGGATTGGTTGATTGCCGAGCGTTGATCGGCGATCGGATGCATTGAAAGTGTCTGGATGGGCGCATTGGCGAGCAAGCCCGCCCCCACAATAGGTTGGTGTTGATCACGAGAATACGATCAGACATAAAACCCATGTGGGAGCGGGCTTGCTCGCGAAGCTTTTAGAATCTGTAAATCAGATCGGGCAAGTCACGCCCGTGCCGCCGATTCCGCAATACCCTTCAGGGTTTTTCGCCAGGTATTGCTGGTGATATGCCTCGGCGAAGTAGAACGTTGGGGCTTCTTCGATTTCGGTGGTGATGGTGCCTTTGCCGGCCTTGGTCAACTCCGCCTGGAAGATGTCCTTGCTGTGCTTGGCGGCAGCCAGTTGATCAGGGTTGGTGGCATAGATCACCGAGCGATATTGAGTGCCGATGTCGTTGCCCTGGCGCATTCCCTGGGTCGGGTTGTGCAATTCCCAGAACATCTTCAGCAGTGCTTCATAACTGACCTTTGCCGGTTCGTAGACCACCAGCACCACTTCACTGTGGCCGGTCAGGCCCGAGCAGACCTCTTCATAGGTCGGATTCGGCGTGAAGCCGCCCGCGTAGCCCACGGCGGTACTGACCACGCCTTCGCGCTGCCAGAATCTGCGCTCGGCGCCCCAGAAGCAGCCCAGGCCGAAGATCGCAAAATCCACGTCCATGGCGAACGGGCCCAGCAGCGGCGCGTCGAGGACGAAGTGCTTTTCCGGCACGGTCATTGGGGTTTCACGGCCAGGCAAAGCTTGTTCTTGAGTAGGGAGCACGTTTTTGTTCACCAGAATTTCCGAGCGCAAGACCATCATCAGTCCTCTTGGGGAGGCAGCTGCAAGTCGCAAGCTGCAAGCTACAGGTGGTGAGAGTGTGCCATCGTTTGCTTGAAGCTTGAAGCTTGAAGCTTGAGCTACACGAGCGGACCGCGCGGGTAGCGTTTGAGCTTCTCGATGAGCTCCGAGCCGGGAATAGGCCGGTCGAACAGGTAGCCCTGGCCGACATCGCAGCGATGGCGGCGCAGGAACGCCAGTTGCTGGGCGGTCTCGACCCCCTCGGCCACTACCTTGAGTTTCAGGTTGTGGGCCATGGCGATCACCGCGGAGGTGATTTCCATGTCGTCCTGGTTGTCCGGGATCTCATGGATGAAGCTGCGATCGATCTTGATGATGTCGATCGGGAATTTCTTCAGGTAGCTCAGGGATGAATAGCCGGTGCCGAAGTCGTCCATGGCCAGGGTCAGGCCCAGGCGCTTGAGCTGGTCGAGCTGCAAGTGGGTGTCTTCGGTGGCTTCCAGCAGCAGGCCTTCGGTCAGCTCCAGTTCCAGCAGCCGTGAGGGCAGTTGTTCTTCCTTGAGGATGCTGGCGATCGAGGCCACCAGGTCCGGGTCGGAGAACTGCTTGGGCGACAGATTGATCGCCACTTGCAGGTTGCCCAGGCCGGCGGCGGTCAACTGCTTGCTCATGCGGCAGGCCTGGCGGGCGATCCACTTGCCGATGGGGATGATCAGGCCGGTTTCCTCGGCCACGCTGATGAACTGGTCCGGCCGGATCATGCCTTTCTCCGGATGGTTCCAGCGCAGCAGCGCTTCCATGCCCAGCAGGCGACCGCTGCGCAGGCACAGCTTGGGCTGGTAGAACACGTCGAGCTCGTTCTGGGTCAGAGCGCGGCGCAGGTTGTTTTCCACGAACAGCTTGTAGCTGGCCTCAGCGTTCAGTGCTTCGGTGAAGACCTGGACCTGATGCTTGCCGTTGGCCTTGGCCTTGTGCAGGGCGAGCCCGGCGTTGCGCATCAGGGTCTGGGGATCGCGGCCATGCAGCGGGGCACAGGCCAGGCCCACCGAGCCGGTCACGCTGATCAGTTGGTTATCGACGAACATCGGTTTGTCGAGCGTCATCAGCAACTGGCTGGCGACCTGTTGCCCGGCTTCCAGGTCGGTGTCATCCAACAGCACGGCGAATTCGTTACTGGCGAAACGCGCCAGACTGCCGCTGGGGCTCAGGCTGTTGCGCAGGCGCCGGGCCAGGCTGATCAGCAGTTTGTCGCCGGTCTGGTGGCCGAGGCTGTCGTTGATGCGTTTGAAGTTGTCGATGTCCACCAGCAGCAGGCTGATGGGCGAGTCGCTGTCCCGGGCGAAGCGTTCATCGAGGTTGCGAATGAACGCCGGGCGGTTGCCCAGGTTGGTCAGGTTGTCGGTGTAGGCCAGGCGTTCGATACGCTGCTGGGCCAGCTTGGTCTGGGTGACGTCTTCGTAGATACCGATGTAGTGGGTCAGCTCGCGGTTGTCGCCATAGACCTTGGAGATCGACAGTTGGCCCCAGTAGGGTTCCAGGTTCTTACGCCGACTCTTGAACTCGCCTTGCCAGCTATTGCTCTGGGCCAGGGCCGAGGGCGCGTCGAACAGCAGCTCACTGAGGTTTTCCAGGGCCGGTAATTCGGAGAGGCGCTGGCCGTGGACTTCCTCGGTAGTGTATTGGGTGATGGCGGTGAAGCTCGGGTTGACGTATTCCACCACACCGTCGCAGTTGACCAGCAGGAACGCATTGGCGCTCTGCTCCACGGCACGCTGGAACAAGTGCAGGGCGCTGGTGGCGATGCGTCGATTGTGGTTGTTGATGACCTGGGCGAACTGGTCCGCCAGTTCGCCGGCAAAGGCGATCTCGTCCGACTGCCAGGCACGGGTAGCGCCTACCTGCTCCAGGCATAACACGCCCACTACCTGGCCGTCGATCCGCACGCTGGCATCGAGCATGGCGTTGACGTTGCGGGCGCGCAGGCTTTCAGCCATTTCCCGGGTACGTGGGTCGCGTATCGCGTTATGGGCGTCGATGGCGCGGCAGGTCTGCAGCGCTTCCATGTAGTCGGGATACTCATTGGCGTCGATCACGTCCGGCCGGAAGTATTCCTGGGAAGCGCGGTTATAGGCGGAGATCGGCACCAGCTTGCCGTCCTCCAGATTCCAGATGCTGGCGCAATCGATCTGGTAGATATCGCAGGCGCTACGGGTGATCAGTTCGGCAGCTTCCAGCAAGGAATTATTGGCGCTGTAGCGCTGGCGGGTCAGCAGCAGGATGAGGTCTTGCTGGGCGCGCACCCGGTCCAGATGCTGAAGCTGCTCCTGCTGGGCGCGCTGGTTCAGCTCCAGAGCGATTTGCAGGCGCGAGTTCTGGGTTTCCAGATCCAGGGCCGGCATCGATGGCTCGTTTTGCAGCAGGTTGTCCACCGCCAGCAGGTAGCCGCGCAGCAAGTGGCGGTTGTGCTGTTTGTACGCTTCACCCATTTCCAGCAGGTTCATGGGGCCCTTGGCGGTGTGAAGCGTATAGCGGATCAGGTAATGCGGGGCCTGGGCCAGTTGCTCTTGGATGGCGTCATGCAGCTGGTAGCGCGCCTCAGGCTCCATCAGGCTGGCATAGGGTGAACTGACCAACGAGCAAAGCTCCACCGCCGGCAGACCGAAGTAGCGTTCGCAATTGGGGTCGAGGAACAGCAGAGCCCAGCTCGCTTCATTCAGCCGCTCGAAACGCAGCATACCGAGCCGCGAGGGCACCGGTAATTGCGTCACTACCTCGGCCGCCATACGGCTGGCGGCATCGGGTTGGCTTTTCATGGGGAAACTCGCTTCGAGAATGCTGATCGCGCCGGGCTGACGCCCCTCGTTATCAAGGATTGCCGCAAGGTTGCATCATTGCGACACTGGCTGACAAGAGAGATGAAGGCTAAGTGCTATAAACGTTATCGACCGACAAGCGGATTTCTCCAGTCGCCAGCCGATTAGAGGGCTTGGCGGAGGCTACCGTTCGTCAGCGCAACGGGATATCAACCACCTGCAGAGGATACCCGTCGCGGTCGTGAAAGGTCACGTGAAGGCTCTGGCTCGCGACATGCAGGTGTGCGAAGTTGTCCTGGCTGATCACTGTGCTGGTCAGCTCATAGTGATAGTCACCGTTTTCGGTCCGGGCCATGGGTGGCTTGAAAATAAAATCCGACGCGCTGGCATAAGGCAGCAGTGCGCTGTTGCAAAACGGCGAGGCAACGATGGCATGCACCTGGAAGTCGGAGTCCTGGCTGTGACAGAGTCGGCTGGTCATGGAGCCATGAACGTCACCGGATACGAAGATCACGTTCTTTACCCCATGGCGACGAATGCACTCCAGCAGTCGCAGGCGCTGTTGCGGGAAGGCCTGCCAGGCGTCGCCATCATCGAATGCGCGGTCGGGGTAGAACATGACGCTGGTGACGATGAATTTGACCCGGGCGGTGCTGTTCACCAGCCATTCGAGCAGCGACCGCTCCTGCTCGATATCCAGGATGCGCCGGTCGGCCACCGACACGTTGCGTCGTGTCCGGCTGTCAGTGACGAACCATTCGATGTCGCCGTGAGCGAACTGATACCAGTAATGCGGCAGCGACCTGTTCAATACGCCGTCGCTTGAGAGTTCGCGGGCCGGACTATGACTGGCTTGATAGAGTTCGTAAGCGCTCATGGCGTTGGCGTAGAGGATGTCGTCATCGACTTGTCTGTTGGCCGGCCAGTTGTCTTCGATCTCATGGTCGTCGAGGATCATGTAGGTCGGTACGGAGGACATCAACCCGCTGATGTGGGGCTGGGAAAAGACCGTGCGGTACTTGAACAGGATGTCTTTGTAGGTTCGGTCCGGGGCCACAATGTTCAAGTCGTCGAGATAAACCTGGTCCCCCGCCATCACTAGACCGCTGATTGGCGGATTGGCCTGATCGACGATGCGCTGGATGCCGGCGAACGTACGGTCGCCGAGTTCGGGGGCTGTAGGGACGCCGGCGGTGATTCGCAGATATCGGCAAGAACCCACGATATAAGCGTGTGAAGTGCCGGTTTCCGCCGACGGGGTGCGCAACCGATGGATGTCCCCGGGCCATTGCTGCAACGGTTCCGGGGTGGTTGTGTGAGGCGCGGTGAACCAGCCGGCCTGGTATTCATAGACGGTGCCGGCTTGCAGGTTTCTTAAAATGATCACATCGGTCATGTCGCGATGGGCATGCAACTGGATGAGATGCTCATTCGTCCATCGCGTGTCCCCCTGGCGCCTGTAGCGAAGTCCGGCGAATACCGCAAGCCTGGGGTCTTTGTCGCCGCGCAGGAAAATGCGTGCGTGATCGGTCGTGGTGTGGCCGACAATCGGGCCGACGGTAGGTTTGAACATGTTCGAGTCCATTCGAAAATTCAGCGAAGCCTGGAGCTGTTGCCCCAGAGCCATGCTAAGGCCCGAGGCGCGATGAAGATTCAGAGGGGAGGGGACGGAGATTGTGGGAAACGACTTCGCTTGGCGTAGGACTTCAATCCTGTGGCGAGGGGTTGTCGGATGGCAGGCAAAAAAAAGCCCCGCCATTGGCGGGGTTGAGGTACGAGCGTGGCTCGGAAAACAGCGGTTCGGTCGGCCCTCCGTAAGGAGGGCCATCCGGTTTACAGCAGGATGGTGCGAATGTCGCCCAGCAAGTCACTCAGACGCTTGGTGAAGCGTGCTGCGGCGGCACCGTTGATCACGCGGTGATCGTAGGACAGCGACAGCGGCAGCATCAGCTTGGGCTGGAAGGCTTTACCGTCCCAGACCGGCTGGATGGTGGCCTTGGAAACACCCAGGATCGCCACTTCCGGCGCGTTGACGATCGGCGTGAAGCCGGTGCCACCAATGTGGCCAAGGCTGGAGATGGTGAAGCAGGCACCCTGCATGTCGTCGGCGGTGAGCTTCTTGTTCCGGGCTTTTTCGGCCAAGGCAGCGGCTTCGCCAGCCAGTTGCAGCAGGCTCTTCTGGTCGACGTTGCGGATGACCGGTACCAGCAGGCCTTCCGGGGTGTCGACGGCAAAGCCGATGTGCACGTATTTCTTGCGGATCACCGCCTTGCCGCTTGGCGCCAGGGAGCTGTTGAAGTCCGGCAACTCCTTGAGCAGGTGCGCACAGGCCTTGAGCAGCAACGGCAGCACGGTCAGCTTCACGCCGGCCTTCTCGGCTACGGCTTTCTGCGCGACGCGGAAGGCTTCCAGCTCGGTGATGTCGGCCTGGTCGAACTGCGTTACGTGCGGAATGTTCAGCCAGCTGCGGTGCAGGCTCGACGCGCCGATCTGCATCAGGCGAGTCATGGCCACTTCTTCGGTTTCGCCGAAACGGCTGAAGTCCACCGCCGGGATCGGCGGGATGCCCGCGCCGCCGGTAGCGCCTTCGGCCGGTGCGTTCTTGGCCTTCTGCATCATGGCCTTGACGTAGGCCTGCACATCTTCCTTCAGCACGCGACCGTGTGGGCCACTCGGGCTGACGGCGGACAGCTCGACGCCGAACTCGCGGGCCAACTGACGTACCGCAGGGCCGGCGTGGACCTTGGCACCGCTTGGTGCCGGTGCGGCGGCAGGGGCTGGAGCGGCCTCGGCCTTGGCGGCAGGCGCGGCAGCCGGAGCCGGCGCGGCTTCAGCCTTGGCTGGTGCAGCAGCAGGAGCTGGCGCGGCAGGCGCGGCGGCGCCAGCCACTTTCAGCTTCAGGATCAGGTCACCGGTGCCGACTTCGTCTTCCAGCTTGATCTCGACGCTTTCCACCACGCCGGCGGCCGGCGACGGGATTTCCATGCTGGCCTTGTCGGATTCCAGGGTGATCAGCGACTGGTCGGCTTCGACGGTGTCGCCGGTCTTGACCAGCACTTCGATGATCTTGGCCTTGCCTGACGAACCGATGTCCGGGACATGGATGTCCTGGACGGTGGCGGCAGGCGCAGCGGCCGGAACCGGAGCGGCTTCGGCAGCCGGGGCGGCAGCAGGCTTTTCAGCCGGCGCCGGGGCAGCCGCAGGAGCCGCTGCTTCAGGCGCCGCAGCGGCGCCTTCGACTTCCAGCTCCAGCAATTCGTCGCCTTCTTTCAGGCGATCGCCCAGCTTCACTTTCAGGCTCTTGATGACGCCGGCCTTCGGCGCAGGCACTTCCATGCTGGCCTTGTCCGACTCAAGCGTCAGGATGCTCTGGTCGGCTTCGATACGGTCGCCGACCTTCACAAACAGTTCAATTACTTCACCTTCACCGCTGCCGATGTCAGGTACGCGAATGAGTTCGCTCACGGAAATTCTCCTCAGCAGTCCAGTGGGTTGCGTTTTTCCGGATCGATGCCGAACTTGGCGATGGCCTCTGCCACCACTTTTGGTTCGATATCGCCACGGTCAGCCAGGGCTTCCAGGGCTGCCAACACAACGAACTTACGGTCGACTTCGAAGAAGTGACGCAGCTTCTTGCGGCTGTCGCTACGGCCGAAACCGTCAGTGCCCAGCACCTTGAATTCCTTGGATGGAACCCACTGGCGGATCTGCTCGGCAAACAGCTTCATGTAGTCGGTGGAGGCGATGACCGGACCTTTACGGCCGTTCAGGCACTCTTCGACATAGCTCAGTTTCGGCTTCTGGCCAGGGTGCAGACGGTTGCTGCGCTCTACGGCCAGGCCGTCGCGACGCAGTTCGTTGAAGCTGGTCACGCTCCAGACATCGGCGCCGATGTTGAACTCTTCACGCAGGATCTTCGCCGCTTCACGCACTTCGCGCAGGATGGTGCCGGAGCCCATCAGCTGGACGTGGTGAGCGGCTTCGCGGGTGTCTTCCTCGAGCAGGTACATACCCTTGACAATGCCCGCCTCTACACCGGCCGGCATGGCTGGCTGCTGGTAGGACTCGTTCATCACGGTGATGTAGTAGAAGACGTCCTGTTGCTCTTCGGTCATCTTCTTCATGCCGTCCTGGATGATCACCGCCAGCTCGTAGCCGTAGGTCGGATCGTAGGTGCGGCAGTTCGGGATGGTCCCGGCCAGCATGTGGCTGTGACCGTCTTCGTGCTGCAGGCCTTCGCCGTTCAGCGTGGTCCGGCCGGCGGTGCCGCCGATCAGGAAGCCACGGGTACGGCTGTCGCCAGCGGCCCAGGCCAGGTCGCCGATACGCTGGAAGCCGAACATCGAGTAGAAGATGTAGAACGGCAGCATCGGCTGGTTGTGGCTGGAGTACGAAGTACCGGCGGCAATGAAGGAGCTCATGGCGCCCGCTTCGTTGATGCCTTCTTCGAGGATCTGGCCTTTCTTGTCTTCGCGGTAGAACATCACCTGGTCTTTATCGACTGGCTCGTAGAGCTGGCCCACGGACGAGTAGATGCCCAGTTGGCGGAACATGCCTTCCATACCGAAGGTACGGGCTTCGTCCGGGATGATCGGGACGATGCGCTGGCCGATTTCCTTGTCCTTGACCAATTGCGCGAGGATCCGCACGAAAGCCATGGTGGTGGAGATTTCACGGTCGCCCGAGCCGTCCAGGATCGCCTTGAGGGTTTCCAGTGGCGGGGTCGGAACGCTGAAGCTCTTGGCGCGACGCTGCGGTACGAAACCGCCCAGTGCGGCACGGCGCTCGGCCAGGTAACGGGCCTCGGCACTGCCTTCCTCGGGCTTGAAGAACGGCAGGTTTTCCAGCTCGCTGTCTTTCACCGGAATGTCGAAGCGATCGCGGAACAGCTTCAGGCTGTCGACATCGACTTTCTTGGTGTTGTGCGCGGTGTTCTTCGCTTCGCCGGCACCGGTGCCATAACCCTTGATGGTCTTGGCCAGGATGACGGTCGGCTGTTCCTTGTGGTTGACCGCCTGGTGGTACGCCGCGTAGACCTTGTACGGGTCGTGGCCGCCACGGTTGAGTTTCCAGATCTCGTCGTCGGACAGATCGGCAACCATGGCCTTGAGTTCAGGCGTGTTGAAGAAGTGCTCGCGGACGAACGCGCCGTCCTTGGCCTTGTAGTTCTGGTATTCGCCGTCGATGACTTCGTCCATGCGACGTTGCAGGATACCGTCGACGTCCTTGGCCAGCAGTGGGTCCCAGAAACGGCCCCAGATGACTTTGTTGACGTTCCACTGGGCGCCACGGAACACGCCTTCGAGTTCCTGGATGATCTTGCCGTTGCCGCGAACCGGGCCGTCGAGGCGCTGCAGGTTGCAGTTGATGACGAAAATCAGGTTGTCCAGCTTCTCGCGGCCGGCCAGGGAGATCGCCCCCAGGGATTCCGGCTCGTCGCACTCGCCGTCGCCCATGAAACACCAGACTTTCTGCTTGCCCGGCTGGATGAAGCCGCGGGCTTCCAGGTACTTCATGAAGCGCGCCTGGTAGATCGCCTGGATCGGGCCCAGGCCCATCGAAACAGTTGGGAACTGCCAGAAGTCAGGCATCAGCCAAGGGTGCGGGTACGAAGACAGGCCGTTGCCGTCCACTTCCTGGCGGAAATTGTTCATCTGATCTTCGGAGATACGACCTTCCATGAACGCACGGGCGTAGACGCCTGGCGATGCGTGACCCTGGAAGTAGATCAGGTCGCCGCCGTGTTCGTCGGTCGGGGCCTGGAAGAAGTAGTTGAAGCCGATGTCATACAGCGTCGCGCTGGAAGCGAAACTGGAGATGTGACCGCCCAGGTCAGAATCTTTCAGGTTGGTGCGCATGACCATGGCCAACGCGTTCCAGCGTACCAGCGAGCGAATGCGGCGTTCCATGAACAGGTCGCCAGGCATGCGTGCTTCGTGGGTAACAGGGATCGTGTTGCGGTACGGCGTGGTGATGGCGTAGGGCAGTTGCGAACCGCTGCGGGTTGCGAGTTCGCCCATACGGGTCATCAGATAATGAGCACGGTCTTCGCCTTCTTTGTCGAGAACCGATTCCAGGGCGTCCAGCCATTCCTGGGTTTCGACGGGATCGAGGTCTTGCATGGCTTGCTCCAGGGCGGAAAGGCTACCAGAATCGGTTGCCTGAGTTTGCGACTGGCCTTGTGGGCAGACGGTATAAAATTCTTGGATTGCCGAAGGTTGTTTCGGCGGCGTGTAGTTTTACTACAAATCGTCGGCTGTTTCAGCCTTTCGGATGTATAGACGAGTAGTAAAACTACACATGAAAGGCTTTTAGCCTCTCGTTCCGTTGTGAGAATAATCGTTACTGTTGGTCTTTTGCTAACTCGAACAGGTAAAAACTTGATGTCGGCTGCCAATAAAATCAGATTTTCAGCTATTTATCATCTTTGTTCGACAGTCAATCAGGTAGTGGCTTTTGAAAAAACACTACATCCAGCCTTTCCCGCGCCGATCAAGGATAGACCATGAGCCTGCCCCTGCTTGCCGAAATACCGGCCATTCTCCAGTCATTGGTCAGCCGTGCCGAGCAGTCGTTCCGTGCGGCGGTTGCCTTGCTGGACGACGACCTCGGCCTTTGCGCCTGGACGCCTGAGCGCTGGAAGGAGTTCCATCGCGTCGCGGCCGCCAGTGATTTTGTCATCGAGCAGAGCCTGCGCGACCCTTCGATGCTACTGGAACTGGTGCGCAGTGGCGAACTGGACCGCAGCCTGACCGCCGGCGAAATGTGCGCGCAGATCGGCGCTGCGGTGCAGGCCGCCGAGAGCGAGGATGAATTGGGGCGAGTTCTGCGCCGCCAGCGGACCCGCCAGCAGGTGCGGATCATCTGGCGCGACCTGAACCGCAAGGCCGATCTCGTCCAGACCTGTCGCGATCTTTCGGACATGGCCGATACCTGCATCGACCAGGCCTACCAATGGCTGTACCTGCGTCTTAGCCAACAATTCGGCACGCCCACCGGCCGGCGCAGCGGCGCCGCGCAGCACATGGTCATCCTGGGCATGGGCAAGCTGGGCGCGGTGGAGTTGAACCTGTCTTCGGACATCGACCTGATTTTCGCCTACCCCGAGGGCGGTGAAACCGTTGGTGTGAAGCGACCTCTGGATAATCAGGAGTTCTTCATCCGCGTTGGCCAGCGCCTGATCAAGGCCCTGGATCCCATGACCGTCGACGGTTTCGTGTTCCGCGTCGACATGCGCCTGCGTCCCTATGGCTCGGCCGGTGCGCTGGTGCTGAGCTTCAATGCCCTGGAGCAGTATTATCAGGACCAGGGGCGCGACTGGGAACGCTACGCGATGATCAAGGCGCGGGTGGTGGCGGGCGACCAGGTGGCGGGTGCACAGTTGCTCGATATGTTGCGTCCGTTCGTTTATCGCCGTTACCTGGATTTTTCCGCGATCGAAGCGCTGCGCACCATGAAACAGCTGATCCAGCAGGAAGTGCGGCGCAAAGGCATGGCCGACAATATCAAGCTGGGGGCGGGCGGTATCCGTGAAGTGGAGTTCATCGCCCAGGCATTCCAGTTGATCCATGGCGGGCGTGACCTGAGCCTGCAACAGCGGCCACTGCTGAAAGTACTGGGCACCCTGGAAGGCCAGGGTTATCTGCCCGCCAAGGTGATCGACGAGCTGCGCCAGGGCTATGAATTCCTGCGTTATACCGAACATGCAATCCAGGCCATTGCCGATCGCCAGACCCAGATGCTGCCGGACAGTCCCCAGGACCAGGCGCGCATTGCATTCATGCTGGGCTTTGCCGACTGGGCGGCGTTCCACGAGCAATTGATGTATTGGCGTGGACGGGTGGCCTGGCATTTTGGCCAGGTCATCGCCGATCCGGATGAGGAAGAGGGCGGCGAAAGCGAAGTGGTGGTGGGCGGCGAATGGCTGCCGTTGTGGGAAGACAGCCAGGATGAAGAGGCCGCGTGCCGCCAGTTGCAGGAGGGTGGTTTCGTCGATGCGCCCAAGGCGCTGAAGGCGCTGGCCGTGCTGCGTACCAGCCCGCAACTGCGCGCCATGCAGCGTCTGGGGCGTGAGCGCCTGGATGCATTCATTCCGCGCCTGCTGGCCCAGGCGGTGGAGCATGCCGACCCAGACCTGGTGCTAGAGCGGGTATTGCCCCTGGTGGAGGCGGTGGCCCGTCGCTCGGCCTATCTGGTGCTGCTGACGGAAAACCCCGGCGCCCTGCGGCGCTTGCTGACGCTGTGCGCGGCAAGCCCGTGGATCGCTGAGCAGATCACCCGTTTCCCCTTGCTGCTGGACGAGTTGCTCAATGAAGGCCGTTTATTCAAGCCGCCCTTGGCGCCAGAGCTGGCGGCGGAGTTGCGCGAACGCCTGACGCGCATTCCGGAGGATGACCTGGAGCAGCAGATGGAAGCCCTGCGGCATTTCAAACTGGCGCACCGGCTGCGGGTGGCCGCGTCGGAAATCGCCGGCAGCCTGCCGCTGATGAAGGTCAGCGATTACCTGACCTGGCTGGCCGAGGCGATCCTCGAACAAGTCCTGGCCCTGGCCTGGCGCCAGACGGCGGCCAAGCATGGCGTACCGTTGCGCACGAACGGCAGCCTGTGCGATCCGGGCTTCATTATTGTCGGTTATGGAAAAGTCGGCGGCCTGGAATTGGGGCATGGTTCCGACCTGGACCTGGTGTTCATCCATGACGGCGACCCCCAAGCGGAAACCGACGGGCCAAAACCCATCGACGGCGCGCAGTTCTTTACCCGGCTCGGCCAACGGATCATCCATTTGCTGACGGCCCAGACCAACTCCGGGCAGCTATATGAAGTGGACATGCGCCTGCGGCCGTCGGGGGCGTCGGGATTGCTGGTCAGTTCGCTTGGGGCATTTGCCCGCTACCAGGAGAATGAAGCCTGGACCTGGGAGCACCAGGCGCTCGTGCGGGCCCGAGTGTTGGTGGGTAGCCAGGATGTGGGCCAGGCCTTCGAGAAAGTCCGGGCCCAGGTGTTGGGACGCAAACGCGACCTGCCAACGTTGCGCCAGGAGGTCAGTGAGATGCGGGCCAAGATGCGCGACAACCTTGGCAGCAAGGCCACGGCCGCCGGGACCGCACCAAACGCTTTCGAGGCCACGGCGCCCTTCGACCTCAAACAGGACGCGGGAGGTATCGTCGATATTGAATTTATGGTGCAATACGCGGCCCTGGCGTGGTCCGAGGAACACCCCTCGCTGGCGCGCTACACCGATAACATCCGCATCCTGGAGGGGTTGCAAGAGGTTGGCCTGATGCCGCCCGAAGATGCCACCCTGCTGCGCGAGGCTTATAAAGCCTACCGCTCCGCCGCCCATCGCCAGGCCCTGCAAAAAGAGGCCGGGGTGATCACCGGCGATCAATTCGTGGATGAGCGCCGACAGGTGCTGCGGATCTGGCGTGAGCTGGGATTGAGTTGAGTATTGATGTGGGAGCAAGCCTGCTCGCGAAAGCGGAGTGTCAGGCGGCAGTGATGTCGAGAGTGCCGGCCTCATCGCGAGCAGGCTCGCTCCCACAGTTGGATTTGCGGTGCAGCACCGGGTTTGGAACGAATGAAGCGCCCTTGTGGGAGCGAGCCTGCTCGCGATAGCGCAATGTCAGGCAGCGCATATGTTGGATGTGATGGCCCTTTCGCGAGCAAGCCCGCTCCCACAGTGGGTTGCAGTGTTTTAGGCGGGGAGGCGTAGGCCTCCCCGTATCGTTTTTGGAAAGCACATGAATATTCTGATCGTTGGGCCCAGTTGGGTCGGTGACATGGTGATGGCGCAGACATTGTTCCAGTGTCTGAAACAGCTTCACCCGCAATGCGAGATCGACGTCCTGGCGCCCGAGTGGAGCCGGCCGATCCTGGAACGCATGCCGCAAGTACGCAAAGCCTTGAGCTTTCCGCTCGGTCACGGTGCGCTGGAGCTGGCGACCCGTCGACGCATCGGCAAGTCCTTGGCCGGTCAATATGACCAGGCGATCCTGTTGCCCAACTCGTTGAAGTCCGCATTGGTGCCGTTCTTCGCCGGCATCCCCAAGCGTACCGGCTGGCGCGGCGAGTTCCGCTATGGCCTGCTCAACGATGTGCGCACGCTGGACAAAGACCGCTATCCGCTGATGATCGAGCGTTTCATGGCCCTGGCCTATGCGCCGGGTGCCGAGTTGCCCAAGCCCTACCCACGCCCCGATCTGCAGATTGACCCGGTGACCCGCGAAGCGGCGCTGGCCAAGTTCGGCCTGAGCCTGGACCGCCCGGTGTTGGCACTGTGCCCCGGTGCCGAGTTCGGTGAGTCCAAGCGTTGGCCGGCGGATCATTACGCCCAGGTGGCCGAAGCGAAGATCCGCGAAGGCTGGCAAGTCTGGTTGTTCGGTTCGAAAAACGATCACTCGGTGGGCGAAGATATCCGCTCGCGGCTGATTCCGGGCCTGCGGGAAGAGTCGGTAAACCTCAGTGGTGACACCTCCCTGGCGGAGGCTATCGACCTGTTGTCCTGCGCCGATTCGGTGGTGTCCAACGATTCCGGGCTGATGCACGTGGCCGCGGCCCTGAACCGTCCGTTGGTGGCCGTCTACGGCTCCACCTCGCCGGGCTTTACGCCGCCGCTGGCCGACAAGGTCGAAGTCGTGCGCCTGGGCATCGAGTGTAGCCCGTGCTTCGACCGTACCTGCCGCTTCGGTCATTACAATTGCCTGCGTCAGCTCATGCCGCCGTTGGTGAACGATGCCCTGGCACGTTTGCAAGGCACCCCCGTGGAGGTCCGGTAAGTTGCGGGTATTGCTGATCAAGACCTCTTCGCTGGGCGATGTGGTTCACACGCTGCCGGCGTTGACCGACGCGGCGCGGGCGATTCCCGGTATCCGCTTCGATTGGGTGGTGGAAGAAGGTTTCGCCGAGATCCCGACCTGGCACCCGGCCGTGGGCAAGGTCATCCCGGTGGCGATCCGTCGCTGGCGCAAGCACCTCTGGCAAACCATCAAGAGCGGCGAGTGGCGACGCTTCAAACAGAGCATGCGTGCCGAACGGTATGACCTGGTGATCGATGCCCAGGGCTTGCTGAAAAGCGCCTGGCTGACCCGCTACGTCAAGGCGCCGGTGGCTGGCCTGGATAAGAATTCGGCTCGCGAACCCCTGGCGGCGCGCTTCTATTCCCGTCGCCTGGCGGTGGCGCGTGGTCAGCATGCGGTAGAGCGCGTGCGACAATTGTTCGCCGTGGCGCTGGGCTACGACTTGCCTCAGAGCCTGGGCAACTATGGCTTGAATGTCGATCGTCTGGTGGAGTTGCCGCGTGCCTATCCTTATGTGGTATTCCTGCATGGCACGACCTGGGAATCCAAGCACTGGCCGGAGCTGTATTGGCGCCAGCTCACCGAGCGCATGGGCCAGTTCGGCGTGGTAGTGAAGTTGCCGTGGGGGAACCCACAGGAAAAAGCCCGGGCCGAACGTATCGCCAAAGGGCTGCGCAACGCCCTGGTGCTGCCCAAACTGAACCTGGGCGGGATGGGCAAGGTGCTGGCCGGCGCCCAGGCCTGTGTGGCGGTGGACACTGGCCTTGGTCATCTGGCCGCCGCCCTGGACGTGCCGACCATTTCGCTGCTCGGCCCCACCAACCCGGTATTGACCGGCGCCTATGGCAAGGGCCAGATCCATCTCGCCAGCGATTTCCCCTGCGCGCCCTGCATGCAGAAACAATGCACTTATCCGCCGACCGCCGAAGATGCCCGTCGGTTTGACCTGAAACGCGAGCAGCCTTTGTGCTTTACGCGACTGAACCCCGAGCGTGTTGCCAGCCACCTGAGCACGTTATTGGCTGAGGAGCCGCGCTGATGCAATTGGCTTTTGTCCTTTATAAGTACTTTCCCTTCGGCGGCCTGCAGCGTGACTTCATGCGCATCGCCCTGGAATGCCAGCGGCGTGGTCATCAGATCCGTGTCTATACGCTGATCTGGGAAGGTGACGTCCCGCCGGGCTTCGAAGTGCTGGTGGCGCCGGTCAAGGCGCTGTTCAATCATCGTCGCAACGAGAAACTCAGTGCGTGGATGGAAGCCGACCTGGCCAAGCGCCCGGTGGACCGTCTGATCGGCTTCAACAAGATGCCTGGCCTGGACGTGTATTACGCCGCCGACGGTTGTTTCGAGGACAAGGCGCAGACCCTGCGCAATTCCCTGTATCGGCGCTGGGGTCGCTACCGGCATTTCGCCGAGTACGAGCGAGCGGTGTTCGCCAGGGATGCCAAGACCGACGTGCTGATGATTTCCGAAGTCCAGCAGCCGCTGTTCATCAAGCATTACGGCACGCCGCTGGAGCGCTTCCACCTGTTGCCGCCGGGCATCGCCCAGGACCGTCGCCGACCCGCCGATGCCGATGCGATCCGTGCCGCGTTCCGTGCCGAGTTCGAGCTGGCCGATGACGATCTGTTATTGGTGCAGATCGGCTCCGGGTTCAAGACCAAGGGCGTGGATCGCAGCCTGAAGGCGCTCGCCGCACTGCCTGCCGAACTGAAGAAACGTACCCGGCTGTTTGTAATCGGTCAGGATGACCCCAAGGTATTCCAATTGCAGAGCGCCGCGTTGGGGCTCGGTGACAACGTGCGGTTCCTCAAGGGGCGCAGCGATATCCCGCGGTTCCTCCTGGGCGCCGACCTGTTGATCCATCCGGCGTACAACGAGAATACCGGCACCGTGCTGCTCGAAGCGCTGGTGGCCGGGCTGCCGGTCCTGGTCAGCGCGGTGTGCGGGTACGCTCATTACATTGCCGAGGCTGACAGTGGGCTGGTGCTGGACGAACCGTTCGAACAGGCGCAGCTCACCGAGTACCTGGAGCGAATGCTGGGGGATGCCGATGCGCGGGCGGCCTGGAGCCGCAATGGTCTGGCCTTCGCTGAAACGGCTGACCTCTACAGCATGCCGCAGCACGCGGCCGATGTGATATTGGCGGAGCACCCGTAATGAAATTGATGCTGGCCGAACCGTTCAAGAGCCTTTGGGCCGGGCGCGATGCGTTCGCTGAAGTCGAAGCGCTCAAGGGCGAGGTCTATCGTGAACTGGAAGCCCGGCGCACCTTGCGCACGGAGGTGGACGGGCGCGGCTTTTTCGTGAAGATCCACCGGGGCATCGGTTGGGGCGAGATCGTCAAGAACCTGGTCACCGCCAAGCTGCCTGTCCTCGGTGCGGGGCAGGAGTGGAAAGCCATCCAGCGCCTGCAGGAAGTCGGCGTGCCGACCATGACCGCCGTTGCGTATGGCGAAAAGGGCCAGAATCCGGCGGACCAGCATTCTTTCATCGTCACCGAAGAACTGGCGCCGACCATCAGCCTTGAAGACTTCAGCATCGACTGGGTCAAGCATCCGCCGCAACCGGCACTCAAGCGGGCTCTGATCGCCGAAGTAGCACGCATGACCGGCATGATGCACCGCGCCGGGGTCAACCATCGCGACTGCTACATCTGCCATTTTCTGCTGCACACCGACAAACCGGTGACCCCAGAGGATTTCAAGCTCTCGGTGATCGACCTGCACCGCGCCCAGACCCGTCCGGCCATCACCACCCGCTGGCGCAACAAAGACTTGGCTGCGCTGTATTTCTCGGCACTGGATATCGGTCTGACCCGTCGCGACAAGCTGCGCTTCCTGAAGGGCTATTTCCAGCAGCCGCTGCGCCGGATCCTGGTGCAGGAGGCCACCTTGTTGAGTTGGCTCGAAGCCAAGGCCAACAAGCTCTATGCCCGTAAACAACGATACGGGGATGCGCTCTGATGTCGGGCTGGACACTGGAACCGGCCTACGCCGAGCTGGCGCAGGATTTCGGCAGTCTCGACGCGGTGTTTGCCCTGCAAGGGGAGCGCCTGACCCGTGACCCATTGTCGGAGGTGATCCGGGTACAGCGCAATGGTGTGAACTATTACGTCAAGCGCTACGTCGGGGCTGGCAAAGGCTTGCGCCGTTACCTGGGCAAGCCGCGGGTCAAGTCCGAATGGCAGAACCTCAAGCGTTTCGCCAAGTGGGGCATTCCCACGGCCGAGGTCGTGGCATGGGGCCTGGAACGTCACGGCGCGGCCTATGCACGGGGAGCGTTGATCACCCGCGAACTGCCCCATACCGAAGACCTCTCGGCCCTGGCCGAGCATCACGACCTGCGGCTGGCTGACCGCGCCTGGGTCGATGGAGTGAGTCGGCAACTGGCCGGCTACACCCGGACCATGCATGAACACCGTTTCACCCATAACGACCTGAAATGGCGAAATCTACTGGTCGACGACCAGTCGCGGCTGTTCCTGATCGACTGCCCGAACGGTGATTTCTGGCGTGGCTTCTGGCTCAAGTACCGCATCACCAAGGACCTGGCGTGCCTGGACAAAGTCGCCAAGTATCACTTGTCGGCCACCCAGCGCCTGCGTTTCTACCTGCAATACCGCCAGCGCGACCGACTCGATACGTGCGACAAGAAACGCATTCGTCACGTGGTGAGATTTTTCGAGGGACGTGAATGACTGATTTCCTGGCCGCTGAAGACCGGCCATTGCTGGAGCGCCACGGGCTGGACAGTTTCGACGCCTTGTGGGCTCGGCAACTGGACGCGGTGGACGAACCCAATACCTCGGGAGACGGCTGGAGCAGCGTGTTCCGGCTGGAACTGGAAGGGCGGGGCTATTACCTCAAGCGCCAGAGCAATTACCTGACGCGAACCTTATCCCACCCCTTCGGTGAGCCGAGTTTTTCCCGGGAGTTTCGCAACATCAGCCGTTATCGCCAGTTGGGGATTCCGGCCCTGCAAGCGGTGTTCTACGGCCAGCGCAAGATCGACGGCGAAGTGCGGGCGATCCTGCTGACGCGGGCCCTGGATGGCTGGGATGACCTGGACTCGCTGTTGCAAGACTGGCCGCAGCTGACGGTGGCACAGCGTTCTACCGTCCTGGAAGCCTGCGGTCTATTGGCGCGGCGCCTGCACGGCATGCATCAGGTTCATGGTTGCTTTTACCCCAAGCACATCTTTCTGCAAGCAACTGCCAAGGGTTATCAGGCGCAGTTGATCGACCTGGAGAAGACCCGCCCGCTGCTGTTCGGTCAGCGCGACAGGGTCAAGGATCTTGAGCCTTTGCTGCGTCGCGCGTCAGTCTGGAATGAAAGCGAGGTTCGCCAGTTGTTGGCTATCTATCTGGACCAGCCACCGGACGCCGTTCTGGTCGATCGCTGGTTGACCCGCCTGGTCGCCCGGCGCAGTCACAAGGAAGCTCGTTGATGCATTTGTCCGAATTGAAAAATGCCGGCCGAAGCCCCAGCCTGCCATTGAGCCTGGAGCTGGCCGACGCCGCCGGCCCGGCGCAATTGCAGTTGCTGTCGCTGTTACGGGTGTTGCCGGGGCAGCGCTATGTCGGGGCGGGCATCTGGCGTGGTCGGCCGGTGCTGGCCAAATTGCTGGTCGGTAGCAAGGCAGCCCGGCATTTCCAGCGCGAGCTGCAAGGCGTGCGCCTGCTGGCGGAACAGGGTTTGACGACGCCGATGTTGTTGGCCGACGGCCTGAAAGATGGCGAGGGCGGCTGGTTGCTGTTCGAGTTTCTCGAAGGCGCCGAAAGCCTGGGAGATGCCTGGAAACAGGTTGAGCACCTGCCTCTGCTGGCTGATGAGCAAACGGCGGTGCTGGCCGAGGCCTTGGGGGCCGTCGCGCAACTGCATGGCAAAGGCTTGTGGCAGGAAGACTTGCACTTGGACAACCTGCTTCGCCACGACGGTGAACTCTATTTGATCGACGGTGCCGGCATCCGTGCCGAGACGCCGGGGCAACCATTGTCGCGACAGAAAGTGCTGGAAAATCTTGGGGTGTTTTTCGCCCAGTTACCCAAGTCCATAGCCCCGTTCACCGAAGAGTTGCTGGTGCATTATCTGCTGGCCAACTCCGAGCACGCGCTGCCCATGGAGGCGCTGCAAAAGCAGATCGACAAGGTGCACACCTGGCGTTTGAAGGACTTCATGGAGAAGGTCGGGCGCGAATGCAGCCTGTTCAGTGTGCAACGTGGGCCGTTCGGCTTGCGGGCGATCCGGCGTGACGAAGAAGCGGCCATGGTGCCGGTGCTGGCGCGAGCGGATGCCTTGCTGGACCACGGCCACTTGTACAAGACCGGTGGCGCGGCGAGTGTCGGCAAAGTCGAGGTGGACGACCGTACCCTGGTCATCAAACGCTACAACATCAAAAACATCGCCCATTGGCTCAAGCGCTTCTGGCGTCCCAGTCGTGCCTGGCATTCCTGGCGCGAAGGTCATCGCCTGGCGTTTCTCGGCATTGCCACCCCCAAGCCCCTGGCGTTGCTGGAAAAGCGTTTCCTGTGGCTGCGTCGGGGTGCCTACCTGGTGACCGAGCATCTGTCGGGCCCCGACATCATCGAGCGCTTCGCCCCTTACGTGGAAAGCGGCGAGGCGCCCGAACCCGAGTTACTGGCGTTGGAGCGATTGTTCGCCGACCTGATCCGCGAGCGCATCAGCCACGGTGACCTCAAAGGCCACAACCTGTTCTGGCAGCACGACCGCTGGGCGCTGATCGATCTGGACGCCATGTGCCAGCACCGCACCCATGCCAGCTTCGCCCCGGCCTACGTCCGTGATCGCGCGCGGTTCATGCGCAATTGGCCGCAGGACAGTGCGTTGTATCGGGTGATTGATCAGCGGCTGCCTAAAGAGGTCCGGGCATCAGCGTGATGCCTATGCGACACGTCTTTTAACGGATCAAAATGTAGGTGTTCTGATTCTTGTGTTCAGTACGCCTCGAGAGGGAGTCGTGGCCCATGCCAGATCATTCAGTGCCTGCTCAGCAATTTTCACTTTTTGAGATTGAGGCTGAAAAGCCCAGCAGCGAGGATAAACCTGCCATCCCGGGCGGGAAATTTAGCGATTTCATCGTGTACGTGGATGAGAGTGGCGATCATGGAATGCAGACGCTGGATCCCAACTATCCCATGTTTGTACTGGCTTTTTGCGTTTTTCATAAGCGCCACTACTGTGAGAAGGTCATCCCTGCATTGCAGAAGTTCAAGTTCAATCATATGGGGCATGATCTAATCGGGCTGCATGCGCTGGAAATCCGTAAGGAGAAAGGCGCTTTTACCAGTCTGTTTGTATCCAGGCAGCACAAACACGCCTTTCTTGATGAGCTGACCAGCATCATTGAGGCGAGCAATTTTATTCTAATCAGTTGCGTTATAGATAAGACGAGGCTGCGTGAGAGGCAAGGCGGTGCGGATAATCCGTACCACGTCGCTTTGGGTTTCTGTCTGGAAACGCTTTACGAGTTTCTGAAGGAGAAGGCCCAGCACGATGCGTTGACTCATGTGATCGTCGAACGAAGAGGGAAAAAAGAAGATAACGAACTTGAACTGGAGTTCCGCCGGATGTGTGACGGTGCTAATCGTATGGGGATTCAACTTCCGTTTGATGTTGTCTTTGCGACTAAGCAGGTTAACTCTACTGGCTTGCAGCTAGCAGATCTCGTTGCGAGACCTATTGGTATGAGTGTCTTGCGTGCCGGTCAGGAAAACCGGGCTTTTGATGTGCTCAAGCGCAAATTCTATTGCAGCGGCGGGCGTGACAAAGCCGGAGAAGGTTTTGAAAACTGGGGATTGAAAATATTCCCGCTTCCAGAAAGCGAAAAGCCCCGGTGAAACTCACCGAGGCTTAGACGCCGACCGGGATCCCCCAGTCCATTTGCGCGAAGTCTATGTTGGTAGCCATCAGCTGTCAATGGACATGGTAGTCGATAACTCGCCACAAGCTTGCCGCTTGTCGCTAGAGGCTTAAGACCGCTTTTAAGCTATAATCCCGCCCTTTCTGCCCCGCGCCCCGGCGAGCGGCACATCAATTTTTCGCGGCGCTTGTCGCCCGTACACAGACATAAGAGGCTAGACCCTGTGGCATTGACGATTCTTGGCCTGTCCGGCGCCCTTAGCCATGATCCTTCCGCAGCGCTGTACATAGACGGCAAGCTGATCGCGGCGGCCGAGGAAGAGCGCTTCGTACGCGATAAACATGCAAAGAACCGCATGCCCTACGAGTCGGCGAAGTTCTGTCTGGAACAGGCCGGCATCAAGCCGTCCGACGTCGATGTGGTGGCGATCCCGTTCGCACCGATCAGCCTGTTCGGTGAGGCTCGCTGGCACTACGCCAAACGCTACTGGTACGCCCCGGACCGTGCCCTCGACGCGATCCTGATGGGCAACCGTCGTTACAAGCGCTATCGCCGCAAGATCGTCTGGTGCCTGGAACAACTGGGCTTCGATCCTAAAAAGATCAAAATCGAGCCGGTCGAGCACCACCTGGCCCACGCTTCCAGTGCGTATCACTGCTCGGGTTTCCAGGAAAAAACCGCGATCCTGGGTATCGATGGCAAAGGCGAGTACGCCACGACTTTCTTCGGCTACGGCGAAAACGGCAAGATCCACAAGATCAAGGAATTCTACGACCCGGACTCCCTGGGCGGCTTGTACGGGGCGATCACCGAATTTCTCGGCTTTGAAATGCTCGACGGCGAATTCAAGGTCATGGGCATGGCGCCCTACGGCGATGCCAGCAAGTACGACTTCTCTCGCCTGGCCTCGTTCGAAAACGGTCAGTTGGTGATCAACACCGAATACGCCAACGTGATCGGCCTGCGCCGCTATAAAGAGAAGGGCAAGGGCTTCTACTTCTCGCCGAAGCTGATCGAATGGCTCGGCCCCAAGCGTGAAGGCGATATCGCCGACGAGCCGTACATCCATTATGCGGCCAGTATGCAGGCGCTGTTCGAGAAGCTTGCGCTGCAAATGATCGACCACTACCTGGGCGACGTGCTCAAGGAAACCGGCAAGCTGGCTTTCGCCGGCGGTTGCGCGTTGAACGTCAAGCTGAACCAGAAGATCATCGCCCGTGACGACGTCAAGGAGCTGTTCGTGCAGCCGGCTTCCGGCGACGCCGGTACCGCGGTGGGCGCGGCCGCCTATGTGTCCCATGCCCGTGGCGTGCCCGTGGAGAAGATGGAACACGTCTACCTCGGCCCGGCCTACAGCAACGAAGACGTGATCGCCGCCTGTGCCCGTCATCCGAGCAAACCGGCGTGGCGCAAGATCGACAACACTCCCGAGCGCATTGCCAGGATCATGGTCGACGGTAACCCGGTGGCCTGGTTCCAGGGGCGCATGGAGTTTGGCCCGCGCGCCTTGGGCGGTCGCTCGATCATCGGCTGTCCGAGCGCCAGCGGCGTGGCGGATCGCATCAACGAACAGATCAAGTTCCGCGAGCGCTGGAGGCCTTTCTGCCCGTCGATGCTCGACACCGTCGCGCCGCAGATGATCAAGGTCGATCATCCCGCACCCTTCATGACCTTCACGTTCGAAGTGGCCGAAGAGTGGAAAACCCGCGTGCCGGAAGTCGTCCATGAAGACGGTACTTCCCGGGCCCAGGTGCTCAAGCGCGAATACAATCCGCGCTACTACGACATGATGAAGGCCCTCGAAGTCCTGACGGGCAACGGCGTGTCCCTGAATACCTCGCTCAACCGCCGCGGCGAACCGATGATCTGCTCGCCGACCGACGCGCTGAACATGTTCTATGGCTCCGATCTGCAATACCTGATCATGGAAGACATTCTGGTGGTCAAAGACGGCGTGGACGCTTATGACACGCTCGGCTGAGCGACATGTGCTGCAGTTCTGCCACGGTTATGACGGGCCGTTCCTCGACTGTGCCCGTCAATACGCCAGCCTGTTCGCGGGCACCGGCTATCGCGTGACCACGGTGTTCCTCACCGGGGCGGCCGATGCCGAGGTTGCTGCTGGTTGCGCCTCGGATGAGGTGTTGTTCATGGAGTACAGCTCCAGTGCCGTGAGAGGCCTGAAGCTGGGCGCCATTGGTGATCTGCGCAAGATCGCCGCTTCGCGTAATTTCAGTTTCTGCATTGCCCACCGTTTCAAACCTATCTATATCGCCTTGCTCGGTACCGGGCTGCCGGTGATTGGCGTGCACCATGCCTTTGGTGACTACCAGCGGCCTACTCGCCGGCTGTTCGCTCATGTTTTCCGCAAGCGCCTGAGCTTGCTAGGGGTCTCTGATGCGGTGCGTGACGACATGCGCCGCTGCCTGCCGAAATGGCCCGCGGGCCGGATCCAGACTCTCTACAACCGCATCGACCTGGAGGCCGCGCAGGCTGGCCTGGTGTCCCGGGACGAGGCGCGGAATGCCATGGGGCTGGAAGCAAACGCCTGGATCGTCGGCAACGTCGGCCGTCTGCATCCGGACAAGGACCAAGCCACATTGTTGCGAGGTTTTGCCGCGGCACTGGCGTATCTGCCCGGTCACAGTCAGCTGGCAATTCTCGGCAAGGGGCGCCTGGAACAGGACCTGCGGGAGCTGGCGCTGGAACTGGGAATCGCAGACCGCGTGCTGTTCCTTGGCCAGGTGCCTGAGGCGCGCCGTTACTTTCGGGCCTTCGACGTGTTCGCCTTGAGTTCCGATCACGAGCCGTTCGGTATGGTGTTGCTCGAAGCCATGGTCGCCGGCGTGCCATTGCTGGCCACGGCCTGTGGCGGGGCGAAGGAAGTGGTCGAAGGCGTGGGTATTCTGTTTCCCTTGGGCGACGCCGAACACCTGGCCCAGGGGCTGCAACACCTGGCGGTCATGGACGATCTGCAGCGTCGTCAATGCGCCGAGCTGATGCTTGACCGCTTGCGTGAACGCTTTTCGGATCGTGCGGTACGCGAGGCATTCTGGCGTTTGCCCCAAGTCACCGAACTGGCACCGAGGGCCTGATGCTCAATCGATTCCAAGGCTGGCGCGAGCGCGGCTGGACGGCTATAGAGGCCCCGGTTTATGCCCAGGCCTGGCAGCGTTTTGGTGGCAGTGTGGCGACCCATCCCCTGGTGGTCGAACGCCTGGCGGCCCTGGCCGGCATTCCCGTGCGTTATCTGGCATATGAACACCAGGGGGAGTTGACCGCCGCAATTGCGACCTGGGGTCGGGATCTGGCGCTGTCCAAGGACGTGCTCAAGCGCAGCGGCAAGAAAGGCCTGTTCGACCTGGGCAATGCCGAGCTGATCCTGCCGGCAGCGCCCGATACCCAGGCGCCGTTGCGCCATCGCGGACGTTACCTTTCGGGGCTTAATGAAGGGCGTTTCAGCGGCCTGAAGATGCAGCAGGAACAGCTGGCCATGGCGCGTACACCGGAAGAACTGTCCAAGAAGTTTCGCTATAACCAGCGTCGCGAGTTGCGTTTGCTGGAGGAGGCCGGTGGGCAGGTACGGCCGGTCCATGAGTTTTCCAGCGCAGAGCTGGCGTCGATCTACTGCGACCTGTTCCTGCGCCGTTGGGGATTTGCGGCGACCGGCGCCGAGCGCATGGGCGAGGTGATCGAGCTGCTGCGCGAACTGCTGATCGGTTCGGTGATTTTTCTCAACGATGCGCCCATCGCCATTCAACTGGTGTATCGGGTCGAAGCGCCGGAGTGGATCAGCGTCGAATACATCAATGGCGGCGTGGACCCGCAAACCCGCGAATTCAGCCCCGGCAGCGTGCTGAGTTTCCTCAACACCCAAAGCGCCTGGGAGCATGCCCGTGCCGCCGGCAAGCCGTTGCGTTTTTCCTTCGGCCGTGCGGACCGGGAGTACAAGGATCGTTGGTGCAACCCTGTACCGGTGTTTACCGTATGAATCCTCCCGTCAGCCGCAAACAGCAATTGCTCAAGCGCCATCGTCGCAACAAGCGGGTAGGGTTGTTGCTCGCCCTGATGGTGCTGGTCCTGTTCGGCGTGCTGGTAGCCTGGTGGTTGCCGCTGGTCCTCTCGGTATTGGGTTGGGTCGCCCACGAAGCCTGGTTCGCAGATCATCTGTTCTACTCGCCCAAGGACGACTATCAGTACAGCTTCCCGCCTTTCACCCTGCAACCGAAGGTGCATCTGGATGCCGGTCGGCTGCGGCTGGATGAAGGGGTAATTCTGGATGATGGCGCGACGCTGGTTCTCGCGTTGCAGGTCAAGAGCCGATGGTTGGGGCGTTTCATCGACCCGTTCGTCGAGCTATTGGGCGGAGACTGCCCGGATCGACAAACCTTCGAGCGCGGCGTCAACGGTCTGCGCTACCTGAACCTCAGCGAACAGGGGGCGACGCTGTCGCGGGGCGAGCTGCGGCTGCGCGGGCGCTTCTGCCGTTTGCTGGGCGAGCCGACGCTCTGGTCCTTCAGCTCGCCGCAGGTGCAACAACAACGCGTGATGGTCATCGCTCCCCATGCCGACGATGCAGAACTGGCGGCTTATGGGTTGTACAGCCAGGCCGAGGAAGCGTGGATCGTGACACTGACCGCCGGCGAAATCGAAGCTGAACATTATCAGCAGATGGGGCTGGATCGCGTCGAGGCGGCGCGGCTCAAGGGCCGTCTGCGGGCTTGGGACAGCATCGCCGTACCGCGCTGGGCTGGGGTGGCGCAAGGCCAATGCGTGCAATTGGGGTACTTCTGCCTCCAGTTGGCGGCCATGCAAGCCGCGCCCACCCAGCCTCAGGGGTCTCGTGAGGCAGACCTGAGCGATACACGGCCGTT
The DNA here is from genome assembly GCF_007828255.1 of Pseudomonas sp. SJZ078. NCBI lineage: Bacteria > Pseudomonadati > Pseudomonadota > Gammaproteobacteria > Pseudomonadales > Pseudomonadaceae > Pseudomonas > Pseudomonas sp. SJZ078. The sequence continues at coordinate 121,816 of NZ_VIUG01000011.1, forward strand.
CCGCCGGTTAAATCCTTTTGCCCTGCCCGGTGATGTCGACGGCGCGCCGACCTGGAACAACCTAGTGGCCGACTTGCGCGCTCTGCTGCTGATGGCGCGTCCTGAAGTCATCGTGTTGCCGCATCCGACCCTGGATCCGCACCCTGACCATCTCTGCGCCCATCATGCCGTCCTGCAAGCCCTTGAAGGCCTGCAGTGGCAACCCGGCACATTGCTGGGCTACGCCAATCACCTGCACGATAACGACCGCTGGCCCATGGGCGATGCCGGTACGGGCATTGCGTTGCCACCGTGTTTCGACCCGGACCGGCCGATGCATCCTGTAAGCCTGCCTTTGCCGCTGGTCGGCCAGCGCGACAAGGCCATGGCGTTGGGCATGATGCATGATCTGCAGCCGCGAGCGCCCTTCAAGCGACGCCTGCGCCGTGGCATCCAGCGGCTGTTGGCGGGGCGCAAGGGCGCCGTGTATGGCGAGAATGAATTCTTTCGTAAAGCGGTCAGGTGCCACGAGCTTTTCTGGCTTTTGAAGCGTTCTGAAGTACATATAAAACCGAAATGACTCAAGTGGACTCCAGTGTCCTCGCCCGATGAATGTGAGCTTGTTGTGATCAATTCTTGCCCGAGTATTCTTTTTATCATTCCGTATTTCGGGCGTTGGCCTTTCTGGATGCCTTTATTTCTGGAAAGTTGCCGGCGTAACCCCGATATTGACTGGCTGTTATTCAGTGATTGTGGCGTGCCGCAGGATCTCCCTTCGAATGTGACTGTCGAGATCATCACATTCGAGGCGTACTGTCAGTTGGTTTCCGAGCGGCTACATATCGAGTTCAGGCCAACGCAGGCCTATAAGCTGTGTGATATCAAGCCTGCCCTTGGCCATATCCATGTGGATCGCCTCGAAGGTTACGATTTCTGGGGCTTTGGTGACATCGACCTGGTGTACGGTGATCTTCGGCAATACTTTACTGCCGAGCGCCTGGCTGCCCATGACTTGTTTTCAACCCATGAGCGCCGCGTTGCGGGGCATCTGTGCCTGATACGCAACGTTGCGAGCATGCGGGAAGCGTTCAAGCTGATTAAGAATTGGCGACATCGCTTTATGGATGATCAACATCATGCCTTGGACGAAGGGGCATTCAGCCGTATTTTCATGTGGAGAAAAAACTTTCCCGAACCGCTGTTTTCCTTGGTTGGCAAGTTCAATCCGTGGCGTCGACGCAGTGAGTTCACCGAGGCCTTCAGCACGCCGGGCGGGTGCATAAAATGGCACGACGGCACTGAGGATTTTCCCCTTCGTTGGTTCTGGCGCAATGGTCGCCTGACCAATGATCGGGATGAGGACCGTGCGTTCCCCTATTTTCATTTCGTCTGCTGGAAGCGTAACGAATGGTCGGCATTGGCCGAGCCAGATCCTGTTTGGGTACGAAGTCTGGCGACAGAGTCTGCCTGGATGATCGACGCGACAGGTTTCCATCAAGGAGCACTATGAGCCCGCGTTTGAAAGTGCTGCAGCTGCAGCCGGACTACAACGTCAAGCAGCATGATTTCGCCGATCTGGCTGAGCAGATCGTCAAGGCCTTGCCGCGTGAGCGCTACGAGGTAACGGCGGCTTTTCTGCGCGGTCGCCCAGGGCCTGGCGAGGCGGTCAGTCGGGCTGATCGATCGGTTTACTTCGAGTTTTCGGACAGGTCGCTCAAGGGAGTACGCCTTCGTGCGATGTGGCGGTTGTACCAATTCTGCCGCGCGGAAAAATTCGATGTCGTGGTGTGCAACCGCTTCAAGCCCGTCAACATGATGTTGCTGCTCAATCGATGGTTGAAAATCCCGTTGTGTATCGGCATTGCCCACGGGTTCGGAGAGTATGATCGCTTCTATCGCCGCCGCCAGACACAGCGACAGGTGGACCGGCATTGGCGGTTCGTCGGCGTATCGCCGGCCGTCAAGCAGTATCTCCTGGATTGTCATTGTGGGTTCACCGAGTCCAACACTTGCGCCATCACCAATGCCATCGATATCCAGCAGGCGGAAGCCTTGCAGCATTCGCGCGAGCGCGCTCGCGAGATGCTGGGTATCGGCCCATCGGTGAGACTGGTTGGCGCCTTGGGGCGATTGGTGCCGGTCAAGGGACATACCTACTTGCTGCAGGCTTTTGCTGCACTCAAGGACAAATACCCCGAGGCGCAACTGGCAATCATCGGTGCCGGGCGTGAAGAGTCCCGTCTGGCCGCGCAGATAAAGCAATTGGGCCTGGCCGATCGCGCCCATCTGCTCGGTTTCAAGGAAAACGCCCTGCAATATGTCAGGGCCTTCGATATCTGGACCATGCCCTCCCTGGCCGAGGGCCTGGGCCTGGCGCTGCTGGAGGGAATGAGCGGACATCTACCGGTGATCGCTTCGGATGTGCCTGCAATGTTGCCATTGATTCAAGGTGCCGGAGGCTTGGCGGTAAAGCCTGGCGATGTGCCGAGCCTGATAACCGCGCTCGATTCCTATCTGGGGCTGTCGGATGCCGAACTCCAGGCCTGTGGCGAGCGAGCTTATCGCTATCTTGTCGAGCAGCACGATATTGAAGTGTTCCGTCGGCAATACCTTGAGTTGATCGAGACCGGCCTGAATGAAACCTGTAAGGAGCAGCCATGAGTGCCGCGCAACCTGTCGTCACCGTGATCATCGCGTCCTACAACCATGGTCGCTACATTGAAGAATGCATTCTCAGTGTGCTGGGGCAGACCTATCCGAACATCGAATTGATGGTCATCGATGACGGCTCCACCGATGACAGCGTTGAACGTATCCAGCGTCTGCAGGCGGCCCATGGCTTCGACTTCCGGGTCCAGCAGAACCAGGGATTGACCAATACGCTTAATGGAGCGATTGCCCGTGCCACCGGCAGTCTGATTGTGCCATTTGGTTCCGACGACATCATGCTGCCCGAGCGGATCGCCACTCAAGTGGCCTACATGGATGGCAAGCCTGAAGTCGGCATTTGTGCGGGCAATATCGAGCTGATCGATGCCGAAGGGAACCTGTACCCCGAGAGCCGCCAGAACCGTGACGTACCTTTTCGACGGCTCGATTTCGAAGATATGTTCATGGAGCGCAAACCTTATCCGCCAGCACCGACGCTGATGATACGTCGCGAGGCGCTGGAGAAAGTTGGAGGGTTCGATCCGGAGATTCGCCTGGAAGATCTGTTGATCGAGCTGAAGGTGACCCGGGCCGGGTATTACATTGATGGCCTGAGCGTATTGATGGCGCGCTATCGCAAGCACGCAACCAACTCCTACAAGAATCATCGGTTCATGACCGATAGCATTCTGCGTACCTACGCCTTGTTCGCTGATCATCCGCTCTACGAACAGGTGCGTTACAAATTTCTCAATTCCATGTTCCTGAAAACGTCCAACCGTGACCATCAGTTCGCTCGTGAACTCCTTGCGCAGATTCCCTTCAAGGCATGGAACAAAAAAACCTGGCGAGGCCTGGGACGCATGTTTTTCTGTCCGCTGGAAAAACACTGAGCCGCGTCCAGGGACACCGGGACCGCCGCTTCAACGCTGAACGACGGTCCCGGCAGGTCGGTCATCATGCCCGGGCTGGATTACTCTGCGATAGAATGCGTTTTTGCAGGTCATCGACTGCCGGTTTCGAGGCAATCGTGGCATAGCCATCAAGCAGTGCTTCAAGGTGTTGCTCGAAAAGCCATTTGTGATCTTCCGGGTAGCGTTGCATGTGGCGCAGGTTGCGCTGGCGAAGTGCGAGCCTGAGGGACGACGGATAAACGTACAGGTCGGCTATATCGATCAGACCGAATTCGCCGTTTTCCAGAACCAGCACATTGCCCAGGTGCAAGGAGCGGAAGTAAACGCCTCGCTCATGTAGCTGCGCCATGAACTTGCCAAAGCCCAGCACCAGGGAGTGGCGTTGCGCATCTGTAGCCGCGTCTTGCAGTGCCTGACGCAAGGTTATCCCTGGCAAGGGCGCATAGCGCACCGCGCTGCTGCCATCCTCCAGATAGTACAGGGCGAGTATCGTCGGGCTCTGGATGCCCAGGTTTTGCAGTTGTTGGCCGTTGACGGCGAAGCGTTCGGAATATGGGTTGAAGCCCCCTGAGGTGTACCAGCGACGTGCTCGAAACAGCTTGAGGAAGTCCCCCCCGGACAAGCGCAGGACTTTTGGGCCGAGCCCGTCCGACTCGATGACCTGGGCCTGCGATGAGATGGTTTCCAAGGCTTGTGGGGACAATTTCTCCACGGGCAGATTCAGAAGGCGCCTGGCTCGATAGTTGATGCTCAAGGCGGCGATCAGAGCCAGTGGAATCCATAGCAGGAACCAGTGCTCCTTGGGTCTGGAAAGGATGCCGCCGCCTTCCGTCAGGCCCGCTCCTATGCCATATATCAACCATGTGGAAGCCATGACCAGGAAGGGTTGAACACGATAACGCCAGCTACTGAGCAATCCCCAGAGCTGGAAAAACAGCCACGGGAGAAAGCCGATGATTCCCACGTAGTACAACACGCCGAGGGCAAAGCTATGAGGTTCCGCCAACATGAAACCTATGCCCGGATCAACGCTGAGGTCGGCACCATAACCGTGCCCGAGCCAGGGACGTTGGGCAATTTCTTGCAGGACGATCTGCCAGATCTCGAAGCGGTATGAATTCCCACGGGCAAGTATCATCCCGCTGAACAAGATGCCTACAGCGACTCCACCACCGATCAGTAGTCCGAACAGGACTATCGAGCGGCGGTTCCAGCACAGGATGCCAACCCAGATGGCGGCGGCGACCAAGGCCACCAACGGGGTTCTTGAACCGGTGGCGACGACGGCCGCGAACATGACCAGACCGGCGGGTATCGTCAACCAGAGGATCTGGCGATTCTTCCAGAGCATGCTCAGGCTCAGCCAGTAGACACAGAAGAATCCAAACAGATGAGAGCTGAGCAACGGATTATCGAAGGCCCCTGCGCCGATCAGGCGCATTTCCGGCTGGTATGCCTGGGCAAACATGAACAAGTTATACAGCGAGGCGAGCAGGGCGACGCCCGCGGCGCCGAAGAGCAATGGGTGAAGAAGGTCGCTGCGATAGCGTACCAGCAGATAGCCCCCGGCAAACAAGAGCGAGGTGTGCAGAACGATTTTGACCTGGCGCGAGAAGTTTTCGACTTCGGGCACCCACGAGACGCTGATCAGGGCCCAGCCGGCGAACAGTGCGAAAGCAATGAAAATCGGCTCGCGGATCAGTTCCTTCAGCACGCTCGGCCTCAGGCACAGGGCGATCAAGGTGGGTACGCTGAGCAGAGCGTAAAACAGTTTATGGTGCTGGCTGCGCCCTGGCAGGAAGAACAAGCCACACAGCAGCAGCAAGAAGCCGAGCGGAAGAATCCACTGACAAATGAAGTCAAAAACCCTGTTGGGTGTGACGGAGGGCCTGGATAGCATGCTTGGGAATTCGTTCCTGGTGTTGGTGGACCATTCCCTGGGGAATGGCTTTTCAGCTTTTTGGAGCGGCGTAACAATAACAGCCTTACAGGTTTGCCAGAACACCGAGGAAGCTGTGTTAAAGTCATCGACCTTTTTATCGATATTCGCGTGATATGGCCGACTCCAGTCTTCCAGCAAGCCCTTCGAGCTTGAAAATCTATTTCCGCCTGCTGAGCTACGTGAAGCCCTATATCGGCTTGTTCGGGTTGAGTATCGTCGGGTTCCTGATTTTCGCGTCTACCCAGCCCATGCTTGGCTATATCCTCAAGTATTTCGTCGACGGGCTATCCAATCCGAACGCGGTACTGTTTCCGACGGTGCCTTACCTGCGCGACCTGCAGTTATTGCAAGCCGTGCCGTTGCTGATCATTGTCATTGCCGCCTGGCAAGGATTGGGGTCGTATCTGGGCAATTATTTCCTGGCCAAGGTTTCGCTGGGGTTGGTCCACGATCTGCGGGTGCAGTTGTTCAATAATCTCCTGACCCTGCCCAACCGCTATTTCGACAAACATAACTCAGGTCACCTGATTTCCCGTATCACCTTTAACGTAACCATGGTGACGGGGGCGGCGACGGATGCGATCAAGGTCGTTATTCGAGAAGGCATGACCGTGGTCTTCCTGTTCGCCTCCCTGTTGTTCATGAATTGGCGCCTGACCCTGGTAATGGTGGCAATCTTGCCACTTATCGCGCTTATGGTCCGCACGGCAAGCAAGAAATTTCGCAAGCAAAGCAAAAAAATCCAGGCTGCAATGGGGGATGTGACCCATGTCGCCTCCGAGACCATCCAGAGTTATCGCGTGGTACGCAGTTTTGGCGGCGAAGTCTATGAACAGAAGCGCTTCCTTGACGCCAGCCTGGGGAATACCGACAAGCAGTTGCGGATGACACGTACCGGGGCCATTTACACACCGTTGTTGCAGTTGGTGATCTACACCGCGATGGCCGTATTGATGTTCCTTGTCCTGTTCCTGCGTGGTGATGCTTCGGCGGGTGACATGGTGGCCTATATTACGTTGGCCGGCCTGTTGCCCAAGCCTATCCGCCAGTTGTCCGAAGTCAGCTCCACCATCCAGAAAGGAGTGGCCGGGGCAGAAAGTATCTTCGAGCAGTTGGATGTGAAACCGGAAGTAGACACGGGTACGATCGAGCGTGACGTTGTCAGTGGACGGTTGGACGTCCGTCACCTGAGTTTCACCTATCCGGATACTGAAAGGCAGGTGCTGAACGACATCAGCTTTTCGGTCGAACCTGGCCAGATGGTTGCCCTTGTCGGTCGGTCGGGTAGCGGGAAGTCCACCCTGGCAAATCTGATCCCCCGTTTTTATCATCATGATGACGGCGAGATTTTGCTCGATGGTGTCGAAATCGAGCAGTACAAGCTTTTGAATCTACGCCGTCATATCGCGCAAGTGACTCAGCACGTGACGTTGTTCAGTGACACGGTAGCCAATAACATCGCTTATGGCGATCTGGCCGGTGCGCCGAGAGCTGATGTCGAGAAGGCGGCCCAGGACGCCTATGCCATGGACTTCATCAAGCAATTGCCCCAGGGTCTGGACACCCAGGTCGGTGAGAACGGGGTGCTGTTGTCGGGCGGCCAGCGCCAGCGCCTGGCCATTGCCAGGGCCCTGTTGAAAAACGCGCCCTTGTTGATTCTCGACGAGGCAACCTCGGCGCTGGATACCGAGTCAGAACGGCATATCCAGGCCGCGCTGGATCAGGTGATGCAAGGCCGTACGACCCTGGTTATTGCCCACCGCTTATCGACCATCGAAAAAGCCGATCTGATCCTGGTCATGGACCAGGGGTGCATCGTAGAGCGCGGTACCCACAGTGAGCTTCTGGCCCAGAACGGTTATTACGCGCGCCTGAACGCCATGGGGCTGGACGCTCCGGAGCAGGATATTGCCTGAGTTGCGGCAGAGCCTGTGGGGCCGGGAGCGTTCGGCCTCCACAGGTATTTGCAACGCACGAGTCGCCTGTGAGGAGCCTCTGCATCTTGATGACCAGAGGGCGAGAATCAGGGAGGGTTGCAATCTTGCTTGATGCGAATTTTGGTGTCGGTATGGAAGCATGCCGGTGCGGAGCCCGTCGACGGGTGCGGTGGGTGTACCAATGTGGCTACGAGATGCTCGGTTATGAATGAAACCTCAACGGTGTCGCAGCACCAGGCTCAGATTCAACCCGGTGCGCCAGTGGTCACGCCCCAGGACCGAGCGGCTATCAAGGCCCAGCGTCCACGTTGCATCTGGCTGACCGGTTTGTCGGGGGCGGGCAAGTCGACGCTGGCCAATGCCCTGGAAGTGCAGCTCAATCAGCGGGGGCTGCACACGGCCCTGCTCGATGGCGACAACCTGCGCCAAGGATTGTGTCGAGATCTGGGTATGGACGCCGAGTCGCGCAAGGAAAATATCCGTCGTATCGGCGAGGTCGCACGGTTGATGGTCGATGCCGGTCTGATCGTCATCGTGGCGGTAATCTCCCCGTTTCGAGCTGACCGAGAGGCTGCGCGGCAATTATTTGCCAAGGGGGCTTTTCTCGAAATTTATGTAAGCACCCCTTTTGAAGCCTGCGCCCAACGCGACCCCAAAGGATTGTACCGGGAAGCACGCGCGGGCCGGATCAAGAATTTCACCGGTCTTGACAGCCCCTACGAAGCGCCCCTTGCGCCGGACGGTCAGATCAATACTTGCGAGGTCGAGCTGGCTGAAGCCTGCAAGCGGTTATTGGCATTGCTGGAAAGCTGATAGGGGGGGGGCGGGCATCGTGTCGCCATGAGCATAAGGAGGGAATAGTTTGCCGTCGAAGATGGTGGCAAACAGCTATGAACGAGCCTTTGCAAACCCTGTGCTAATATCGCGCCCCTGTTCATTTTGTATGTGGGATGCTCCATGAAGTTGTCCATGCCGCGATTCGATCAAGCCCCTGTACTGGTCGTTGGCGATGTCATGCTCGACCGCTATTGGCATGGCGGTACCTCGCGGATCTCTCCTGAGGCGCCGGTGCCGGTGGTCAAGGTCGAGCACATCGAGGATCGCCCTGGCGGCGCCGCCAACGTCGCGTTGAACATTGCTGCCCTTGGCGCACCGGCCTCCCTGGTGGGCGTGACCGGCGACGATGAGGCCGCCGACACCCTTAGCAACAGCCTCAAGGGGGCCGGGGTGCGGGCGATCTTCCAGCGCATCGCGCATCAGCCGACCATCGTCAAGCTGCGGGTCATGAGTCGTCACCAGCAACTGTTGCGCATCGACTTCGAAGAGCCTTTCGCCACCGATCCCCTGGCCCTTGGCACCGAGGTCGATCAATTGCTTGAGGGTGTCAAGGTCCTGGTGCTGTCTGACTACGGCAAGGGCGCGTTGAAAAACAACCAGTCGCTGATCCAGGCCGCCCGTGCCCGTGGTATTCCGGTAGTGGCCGACCCTAAGGGCAAGGATTTTTCCATTTACCGGGGTGCGAGCCTGATCACGCCGAACCTCAGCGAGTTCGAAACCATCGTTGGTGGGTGCGTCGACGAACATGAGCTGGTGAGCAAAGGCGCCCAGTTGATGCACGACCTCGACCTCGGTGCCTTGCTGGTGACCCGTGGCGAGCATGGCATGACGTTGCTGCGTCCCGGTCACCCGGCGTTGCATTTGCCGGCCCGCGCCCGTGAAGTGTTCGACGTGACGGGTGCCGGCGATACCGTGATTTCCACCCTGGCCGCGGCGATTGCCGCCGGTGAGGACCTGCCCCATGCGGTGGCTCTGGCGAACCTGGCGGCGGGCATCGTCGTCGGCAAGCTCGGTACGGCGGCCATCAGTGCCCCGGAACTGCGTCGCGCCATCCAGCGCGAGGAAGGCTCCGAGCGCGGCGTGCTAGGGCTGGAGCAATTGCTGCTGGCCGTCGATGACGCCCGTGCCCACAACGAAAGAATCGTTTTCACCAATGGCTGTTTCGACATCCTGCACGCGGGCCACGTGACGTACCTGGAGCAGGCTCGTGCCCAGGGTGATCGCCTGATCGTCGCGGTCAATGACGATGCTTCGGTGAGCCGTCTCAAAGGTCCGGGGCGCCCGATCAACAGCGTTGATCGGCGCATGGCGGTCCTGGCCGGTCTTGGCGCGGTGGATTGGGTGATCAGCTTCAGTGAAGGCACGCCGGAGAATCTGTTGCGCCAGGTCAAGCCGGATGTGCTGGTCAAGGGCGGTGATTATGGAATTGACCAGGTCGTGGGCGCCGATATCGTCGCGGCCTATGGCGGCACCGTGAAGGTGTTGGGCCTTGTGGAGAACAGTTCGACGACGGCAATTGTCGAAAAGATCCGTAATCGTTGACGGACTGCTACACGCCGATAAGCTCCGGCAGAACAACTTTGTTTGGGATGATGGATCTTCCCATGAATTCAGGCTTTTTCGCCCTCTGGTTGATTAATTTATGAAAGTCATGCTGCTGGTGATGGATGAACAGCGAGTGATCCTTGATCGCCTCTATGAAGTCGTGCAAGAGAACTGCGACGACTGCATCATCTATCGCCTGAATAAGCAGCAGCAGATGAACCTTGGCCGATTCCTGGCCTCGGTCAATCACGAGAACTTCGACCGGGTTGTGATTTTTTTCCGGGTAAAGCGCTTGGTTCGGCAACTGAAGGTATTGAAGTGCGTGCCCGGGTTGATCTTCCTTGAGCACGACGCTTATCAGAACTACATGAACGAGAGTAAATACAAGGGCGTTTACTCGCGTCTGTACCGCCGCCTGCCGAGTTGCCGAGCCCTGGTGTCGGGGGCTTTGCTGGCTCGTCGGATGCAAGCCGAGGACATCGATGCCGTGTTCGTTTCCAAGGGTTATGACGAGCGGATGTTGCGTAATACCGGCAAGGAGCGTGACATTCCCATTGGTTTCCTCGGCAGTCTCAAGAGTACCGAATACGCTCAACGCAAGGCACTGCTTGAGTCCCTGGCCCGGCGGACCGGGATGCTGGTAGCTCGAACGAATTCAGGTAGCGAGTATCTGGAAACGCTTAATCGAATCAAGATATTCGTCAGTGCTGACCTGGGCATGGGGGAGTTCATGATCAAGAACTTCGAAGCCATGGCGTGCGGTTGCGTGTTATTGGCCTGGAGCCAAGGCGAGGAGGATGAATTACTCGGCTTCAGGGACATGGAGAATGTCGTTTTCTACCGTTCAGAGGAAGAGGCGGTGCAAAAGCTGGAACTGCTGCAGCGGGATCTAGAACTGGCGACGCGAATTGCCCATAACGGCCAGGCCTTTGCCGAAAGCCAATATTCTTTTGCCCGGGTAGGGCAGACCTTGGCGGCCGAGATTCAGCGTGAAATGCGGACTTGGCAATCACCTTCGGCGCTTGTCCGCTGGTGGGTCAAGTTGCGTTACGGCATGAACGTACCGGGGTAGAGACCATGGATCAAACCGTTCGCACGCGTGACGAAATGTCGCTCGACGAATTGCCGGGCGGCCATCAATCGGTTTTGGGGGCGTTGCCCCAGGCATTGAAGGATTGCCTGGCCAAAGCTTCTCGGGTGGTGCTAGTAGCGAATAATCCGGCAATCACCGAAGCCGACTTCCGGGCGCTCGATATCGGCAGCGATGATGTGGTCGTGTCATTCAACACTTGCATGAAGGCGGCGTTTCTCACTCCGCAGAGCGTCAATGTATTCGTACACGGCTTCAATGCGCCTGACGCGTATTTTTTCGGCTTGCCCTACAAACTCCAGGTGCAGCGATTGTTCGAGCTACCCGGAGCGCGTTGCTTCACGATGCTGGTGGGGTGCACCGGAGCCATGTCTCCACTGCCAGGCGTCGCGTTTTATCAGGAGCGCATTCCGCTGCCACCTTTGTGGAACTACCCCGTCGACAGGGTGGACGGTAAGCGCTATGTCGGTCCGTCTACCGGTTTCAATGCGTTGGTGGTGTTCGATTGGCTTCGTGGGCATTCGGGCTATACCTACCGATTGATGACCCTGGGGTTTTCCAACGAAGCGGGAAAGTTCTGGAGCGGGCATGCCTGGGAATATGAGCGGCAATGGCTCCTCGAAGCCGATGTGGCCGTCGTGCCGTTGCAGCACAGGCGTTGGTGGCAAGGTTGGTTTCGTCGCCGTTGAGTAGCATCGGGTCAGGTTGCAAGGCCCATTGGGGCACTATTGGGCAAGTTCTATTCTTACGACAGGGCAGAACGCGTGTTGAAAGTTGCGGTAGCATTTTTTGGTATCCCGAGAAACTCGGAGATTTGCTTTCCCTCCATCCGGGAGAACGTCCTGGGGCAGATCCCCGCGGGAAGCGAAGTGCAGTGCTTCTACCACCTGTACAAAATCGATGAAGTGCATAACTCGCGTTCTGGCGAGCGGGGTAAGCTGAGTACCGACAATTACGCGCCGTTCAGCACGATGACCGGCCAGCTCCATTCCACCGAGGGCGTTCTGGAGCGTTGGGACTTCGAACGGGTCAAGGCCTTGGGCGACACCTGGGCAGACGAGTACGCTTCGCTCAGGAATCTGATTTATCAGCTCAACTCCTTGTACAACGTGACGGAAATGATCGAACCGTTCGATCCGGATTTTGTCGTGTTCGTACGTCCCGATAATTTCTACCACACTGTACTTCCAACTTACGTGTTCGGGCATGCCAACGAGCGCCGATCGAATGCCTACATCCCGGATTGGCAATGGTGGGGCGGGTTGAACGATCGTTTTGCGATCTGTGGGCGTGATGCCTACGTGGCCTATGGCAAGCGTATCGAGCGCATTTTTGACTTCTGCAAGGCGACAGGTAGAAAACTGCATTCCGAGCGGTTGCTCAAATATGCGTTACAGCAGGCTCGAGTCAGGGTATGTACGCTGCCTACTACCGCTTCACGGGTGCGAATCAATGGCGCCTTTGCCGAGGAATCGTTTTCATCCAAGCGCGGGATGGGGAAACGTGAGAATCGTTTTTTTCATTTGTTTGCTCAATGTCGCACTTACATTGATAAGCGGCGTCTGACTTGATGTCATTTTTGTAGCGTACCGCGGACCATGCGCATCAGGCCCATGGCTTTTGTGCGGAGCTTGGTCAGGCTTGGTCGGCGAGGGGAGGTTGTTGCAAGTCCTTGGTTCGCGATCCAATCCTTCCAGCGAATGCGCTCTTCGCGAACCACCCATCCCTCCTGGGTAGCAAAGCTTTCTGCCAAGTGCAGGCCGCGTGTGCTGGCCGGGACGAGCTGGTCACGTTTGAGCGTATACAGTTCTCCAGTCGGTTGGCCCTCGTGCAGCGGCATCAGGTAGAGATCGGGACGCTTGCGGTCCAGGCGCGCCACCAACTGGTCGCCCTCCAGGCGCTCATCGACGTGAAACAGGCTCAGGGACTTGGCTTCCTTGGGCACTTCCAGGCGCAAATCGTAGATCAACTGCAGCGACGCCGTCGGCAGATGCACGTAGGCCCGTGGCCGCTCAATCAACTGCAGGTTGGCGCTGCGCACCGGACGGGCCGAGCCGGACAGCGGTGTCAGCCGAAATGGCAATGCCTCGCGATAGTGCAAGGCTGTGGCATAGGGCGCTGGCAGCCAGGTGTCGTTGAATCGTCCGCCGAGCCAGCCTTCAGGGGTTTCCAGCAGGCATTCTTCGGCAATTTCACTGATTGCGGTAAGTAATGGCAGGTTCAGTTCATGGGCCGGGACGTAACCGGAAATCAGCTTGAGCACTACGTCGCCGCGATCCTGCCGACGCTGGCGCACCAACACCCAATAGTCGCGGTTTTGCCACTGCAGGGTCAGGCGCACCGAGACCCCCAGGTTCGCCAGCTCCAGCGAAAAACGTTCGGCATCGGCCACCGTCACGGGGCGGCGGCGCTGCAAGGTCTGGGCAAAGTTCAGCGGCATCCCGACGCTCTGGTAAGTCAGGCCTTCGGGCGTTGCTTCGACGAACAGCGGCAGGGTCTTGAAGTTGCTTGGGTTCTTCCTGATGAGCGTGCGCGGCATATCGGCTCCTGCTAAAAAACGCGTGAAGCGGCGTCAGTTTTTACGTAGGACCTTGGCTACGGTCGCGACGTTATGGGCGAGGTGCAGCGGATTGATGGTGCCGACAATAGCACTGGCGATCCCCGGGTGCTCAAACAACAGTTCGAAGCTGGCCTGGACCGGATCAACCCCGGGACTCAGGCAGGCGTGACCGCTGGCAAGGGCTTTCTTCACCAGGATGGCTTTGCCGTGCTCGGTAGCGTAGTCAATGACAGCGGTTTCGCTTCGTTCGTTCAGATTGTAGGTAACCATGGCGCAGTCGCCCTGTTCGAGGGCCTTCAGGCCACCCTCGACGGTCTTGCCGGAGAAGCCGAAGCCACCGATCTTGCCTTCGCGCTTGAGCGCCGCCAGGGTCGGGTAGACCTCGCTGTCGTTGAGTATCGCCAGGTCATTGCCGTCGGAGTGCACCAGTACCAGGTCGATATAGTCGGTCTCCAGGCGCTTGAGGCTGCGCTCCACCGAGAGGCGAGTGTGGGCGGCACTGAAATCGTGGCGCGACTGCCCGTCGCTGAATTCTTCGCCTACCTTGCTGACAATCACCCAGTCCCCGCGTTGACCGCGCAACAGCGGGCCGAGGCGTTCCTCGCTACGGCCATAGGCCGGCGCGGTGTCGATGAGGTTGATACCCAGGTCACGGGCCAGCTTGAGCAGCATGCGCGCTTCGTCGTCATCGGGAATCCGGAAACCGTTGGGGTACTTGACCCCCTGGTCGCGCCCGAGCTTGACGGTGCCCAGGCCCAGGGGCGAAACCTTCGGGCCGAGGTTGCCCAGGGGACGATAGAAATCGTGCAGGGTCGGTTGGCTCATGGCAGCAGTTGCTCCCAGGCGGGTACGCCCATGGGCGGTTTCGGCAGGTCCGGCAAAGGGGCCGGATGGCTGGGCGTGATACCGCCTTGTTGCAATGCGGCAATCACCCGGTCGGAATAGTCCGGGGCCAGGGCCAGCTTGGTCGGCCAGCCCACCAGGAGGCGGTTCTGCTCGGCAAGGAAAGCGTTGTCCGGACGGCTCAGGCCCGATTGCAGCGGTTCGGCGCGATCGACCCGCAGGGTGGCCCATTGCGCGGTGGTCAGGTCGACCCAGGGCAGCAACTGCCCGAGTTCCTTTTGCGCGGCGGCGATCTGCGCGGCGGGTTCGCGGGCTACGCCCTCGGCTTCGGCAATGTCGCCGCCCAGGTACCAGACCCATTGACCATCGGCGGCCGGGTGAGTGGTGACGGTGATACGCGGTTTCGGCCCGCCTCCCAGGCAATGGGCATATAGCGGCTTGAGACTCGGTCCCTTGACCAGCACCATGTGCAGCGGACGGCGCTGCATCGCCGGCTGGTCCAGGCCCAGGGTTGCGAGTAGCTCGGCGGTGCCGGCCCCGGCACTGAGGACAATGCGCTGGGCGCGGATCTCGCGACCATCAACCTTCAGGCCCACCAGTTCGCCGGCTTCGCGCAGCGGCTCGATGTGCTGGCCGGCGAGCAGGCTGTCGCCGGCCAGTTCCGCCAGGCGTGCGATCAGGCTGGGGACATCCACCACCAGTTCGGCCAGGCGATAGACCTTGCCTTTGAAACGCTTGTCCTGCAGGGCCGGTGGCAGTTGGTCGCCCTTGACCTGATCGACCCGTCCGCGCACGGCCTTGCTGGCGAAAAAACTGGTGAGATTGCCGGCCAGGGTGCCGGGAGACCACAGGTAATGGGCTTCGGACAGCAGGCGCACACCGGACAGGTCCAGCTCACCGTTGCCAGCGAGCGCTTCGCGCCAACGGCGCGGCATGTCGGCAATGGCTTCCGAGGCACCGGTCAGGGCACCATGCAGCGCATATTTGGCACCGCCATGGATGATGCCCTGGGACTTGACGCTCTGCCCACCGCCGAGGCTGGCACTTTCCACCAGCACGGTCGAATAGCCCTGGCGACGCAGGCGCGCATTCAGCCAGAGGCCGGCGACTCCGGCGCCGACAATCAGCACGTCGGTGGAAATAACGGATGGCATGCAGCGACCTCGGAGGAAATGAAGCTGCAAGTTTCAAGCTTCAAGCTTCAAGTTACAAGCGAGAGGCTGTCCCTGGCTTGCAGCTTCAATGCCCGGCAGTCTTGGAGAACAGCTGGATCACCACCACCCCCAGCACAATCAACGCCATCCCCAGCATCGCCGGCACGTCCAGCTTCTGTCCGTAGATGAACAGCGCCGCGACGCTGACCATGACGATTCCCATCCCGGCCCAGACCGCATACGCCACGCCCACCGGGACGGTGCGTACCACCAGGGTCAACAGCCAGAAAGCGATGCCATAGCCTGCGATCACCAGCATCAGGGGCAGGGGTGTGCTCAGGCCTTTTACTGCTTTCATCGAAACGGTAGCGATCACTTCGGCGCAGATGGCAATAGCGAGGTAGTAGTAAGCGTTCATGGGCGAAACCTCATTGGCTGGTGCGTCTTTCGATGTCGCCATTCTAGTGCGTGGCTAGATGCGGTAAAGTCATTACCTATCTGTTAAAGAGATAGGTTGGGGCATGAACGTTGAATGGAACCTTGAGCAATTGCGCCTGTTCGTGGGGGTCGCCGAAAAGCGTTCTTTTTCCGCGGTGGCCCGGGATCAGCGCAAGGCCCAATCGGCCGTCAGCAGTGCGATTGCATTGCTGGAAACCGATTTGGGCGTGAGCCTGTTCGAGCGCAGCAGCGGCCGCCAACCGCAGCTCACCGATGCTGGCGAGGCATTGCTGGAGGAAGCGCGGGAGGTGTTGCGCCAATGTGAGCGCCTCAATGGCCGGGCCCTGGCCTTGATGCGCGGTCAGGAAGCGTCGCTGCGCCTGGCCCAGGACGAGGCCATGCCCTATCAACCGGTCATCGACAGCCTGGCGGCATTGGCCGAGCAATTCCCCACCCTTGAGGTGCAACTGGCCAGTGCCGCCCAGGGCGATGTGGCGCGCAAACTGGTGGAGCGTCGCGCTGACCTGGGCTTGTTGTTCTACCACGACCAGATCCCTGAAGCACTGGAGCGCCGAGTGTTGGGCAGCGTCGAGATGGTTACGGTGTGCAGCAAGGGGCATCCACTGGCCAGCCACGACTATGTGTCCTGCCGGGAAATGGCCCGGCACCGGCAGTTGTTGATGGCGACCCAGTCCAGCGTCTACCCCGGCAGCGAGCAGGCCAGCCCGCAGGTCTGGCGCGCCGACAGTTTCTATGTCCTGGCCGAATGGCTGAGAAGTGGCCTGGGCTGGGCCTGGCTGCCGAGGCACGTAGTGCAGTATCCGGCGTACCTGGGCGATATGGTCGAACTCAACAGTGAATGGACCCCACCGGCGCTCGTGGTAGAGCTGGTCTGGCGCCGTGACGAACCCCTTGGCCCGGCCGCGCGCTGGCTGGCGGAACGTTTTGCCGTGCAGTTGCAGGCGATCGGCTGAAAAACCGATAAACTCCGCCGCCATGAACAGAACTCTCTATAGCGCATTGTTTTACCTGGGGCTGCCATTGGTAGCGATTCGACTGTGGTTGCGCGCACGCAAGGCGCCGGCGTATGCCCGGCGCATCGGCGAGCGGTTTTCCTGGGGGTTGCCGGTCATGGCCCAGGGAGGCATATGGGTCCATTCGGTATCGGTGGGCGAAAGCATCGCCGCCGCGCCGATGATTCGCGCCCTGTTGCAGCGCTATCCACAGTTGCCGATCACGGTAACCTGCATGACGCCCACGGGCTCGGAGCGGATCCAGGCGTTATTCGCCAATGAGCCGCGCATTCAGCATTGTTATTTGCCTTACGACCTGCCGTGCGCTGCCAGGCGTTTTCTTGATCGGGTTCGACCGACGCTGGCCGTGATCATGGAAACCGAGCTGTGGCCCAACCACATCCATCAATGCGCCAAGCGCGGTATTCCGGTGGCCTTGGCGAATGCGCGTTTGTCGGAGCGTTCGGCCCGGGGCTATGCCCGCTTCCCCAAACTCACCCGGCCGATGCTGGCCGAGATGAGCCTGTTTGCCGTCCAGACCGAAGCCGAGACCGAACGTTTCCGCCAGTTGGGCGCTCGGGCCGAGACCGTCGAGGTTACCGGTTCCATCAAGTACGACCTGACCATCGACCCGCAACTGCTCGAACGCGCCAGTGCCCTGCGTAGCCAATGGCAGGCGACGGATCGCCCGGTCTGGATCGCTGCGAGCACCCATGAGGGCGAAGACGAGGTGGTGCTGGCCGCGCACCGTCGGCTACTCGACAGTTACCCCGATGCGTTGCTGATCCTGGTGCCGCGTCATCCCGAGCGTTTCGACACGGTGCACCGGTTGTGTGAAAGCGAAGGCTTTGCCACGGTCAGGCGTTCCAGCGCGCAGCCCGTTACCGCGCAAACTTCGGTGTTGCTGGGCGACACCATGGGCGAGCTGCTGTTCCTCTACGCGCTGGCCGATAGCGCTTTCGTGGGCGGCAGCCTGGTGCCCAACGGCGGCCACAATCTGCTGGAACCGGCGGCGGTGTCGAAACCGGTGCTCAGCGGGCCGCACCTGTTCAACTTCCTCGAAATCGCCGCGCAACTGCGCAGTGCCGGGGCGTTGCAGGAAGTCGAAGATGCCCAGAGTCTGGCCTGGGCGATACAGCGCCTGTTCGAACTGCCTCGGGATGCACAGCGCATGGC
This sequence comes from Pseudomonas sp. SJZ078, assembly GCF_007828255.1. NCBI lineage: Bacteria > Pseudomonadati > Pseudomonadota > Gammaproteobacteria > Pseudomonadales > Pseudomonadaceae > Pseudomonas > Pseudomonas sp. SJZ078. The sequence continues at coordinate 139,893 of NZ_VIUG01000011.1, forward strand.
TGAGGCAGGGCTTGCGGTGATGCGCCGCAACCAGGGGGCGTTGCAGCGGTTGTTGGATGGGTTGGGGCGGTTGATCGGCTGATCAGCCTGTATCTGACGAACGCTGTTGTGGCGATTATCGATGGCCGGAGATCTACCTGTGGCGGTTTAGCGAAACGTCGCACCGCCCCGTTGGGTGCGAAGCATCCCCCATCTAAACCATCTGACACACCGCGCCGTCAGGCTTTGGGGCTGCTGCGCAGCCCAGCGGGGCGGTGCGACGTTTCGCTAAATCCCCTCGCCACAAAATTCAACTGCCGTTTTACTGATTCGGCCGCGAACGCAACTGCTCCGCGGCAGCCTGCGCCAGGTCCGGCGGCAGGAAGTCCCGGTCGGGGTTGTAGTCAGGCTTGAGGTAGCGCGACAGGTCCTGCAAGTCGGCCGGGCTGAGGGTGCCGGCGGCCTGTTTGAGGCGCAGGTTGTCGAGGATGTAGTCGTAGCGGGCGTTGTTGTAGTTGCGCACCGAGGTGTACAGCTGGCGCTGGGCATCCAGCACATCGACGATGTTGCGCGTGCCCACCTGGTAACCGATCTCTGTGGCCTCTACCGCACTCTGGTTGGAAATGATCGACTGGCGCCGGGCCTGGACCTGTTCCACGTCGGTGTTCACCGCGCGGTGCAGGTTGCGAGTGTTTTCCACCACCTGCCGGCGCAGGCCTTCGCGCTGCTGTTCGGTCTGGGTGAGTTGCGAGTAGGACTCGCGCACCTGGGAGCTGGTCAGCCCGCCGCTGTAGATCGGAATACTCAACTGCAGGCCGATGGTGCGCTGCTCGGCATCGCCACCGTAACGCTGGCCGGTCAGGCTCGGGTTGGTAAAGCCGAAGCCATCGTTGTCGCCTTTTTTGTACTGGGCTATCGCGTCGAGCGTGGGCGCATGACCGGCCTTGCGTTGACGCAGGGTGTCTTCGGCGGCGTCGACGGCGTAGTTGCTGGCCAGCAGGTTGAGGTTCTGCCTGGCTGCGGTGTCGACCCAGGCCTTGGCGTCATTCGGCACCGGCGGCAGGATCGGCAGCGTGTGGACGATGCCTTGGATCGAGTTGTACTGGCGGTTGGTCAGGGTGATCAGTGCTTCGAACGCATCCTCGACCTGGCGCTGGGCCAGAATCCGGTTGGCGCGGGCAGTGTCGTAGCTGGCCTGGGATTGCAGCACGTCGGTCTTGTCCGACAGGCCGACGTCGAAGCGTTCGTTGGACTGGTCGAGCTGACGCTTGAAGGCCGCTTCTTCAGCCTTGGTCGAGGCCAGGTTGTCCTGGCTGCGCAGCACGTTGAAATAACTCTCGGCGCTTTGCAGGATCATGTTCTGCTCGGTGGCCGACAGTTGCAGCGACGCTTGTTCGTTGACGGACTTTGCCGCCTGTAGTTGGAACCAGCGGTCGGCCCGGAAAATCGGCTGCGACAGCGTGGCCTGGTATACCGTGGCGCTGCGAGTAGCGTTCATTGACGGCTCGTCGAGCTGGGTCCGGGTGTTGTTCAGGTCGGCACCGGCCGACAGGTTGGGCAGCAACCCGGCGCGCGCCTGAGGTACCACTTCCTTCTGGGCGCCATATTGGGCACGGGCGGCGGCGAGATCGGCGTTGTTGTCCACTGCCTCCTGATACACGCTTACCAGATCGGTCTTGGTGGTGAGGGGCGCTTCGGCAGCCCAGGCCATTCCATTGGACGCACAAGACACGGCGAGGGCCAGTGAGAGTTTGCGCAGCATGAGGCGATCCCTATTTTACGATGAGTAGCGCACAAGAGGCGCGGCGTAGCGAGTGTAGTTGCGCATGCGCACGGCAACAATCCTGTATATGCGCCATTCATCACGCCTTTTGCTGCGGCGATGGCGTTCTCTCGTGGTTGTGTCTAGACTGGCCGGGTTCTTGTCGGGGTGCCTTGCTATGAGGCTGAGATCGAATAATTTCGGATCCCGTTGAACCTGATCAGGTTAGCGCCTGCGTAGGGAACAAGATTTCTCGTCACCCGGCGAGTCCTCTTGTGCTTCGTCCGGGATGTTGTTCGACAATCGAACCGTCTTGCATCAAGCACAGCATCCACACAACCGTGATGGGATGCGTCCATTCGTTACAGGTTCGCTCCGACAAAAATCCACTGCCTGGATGTGTGTCTGGAGAGCCCGTGATGACGACAAAATCAAAAAACGCGACCAACCTCAGTGATTCGGCCCAGGTCGATCAGCAATCGGTTCAGCCTTTTACCCGCTCGCAAAAAATCTATATCCAGGGCAGCCGCCCGGATATTCGCGTGCCCATGCGCGAGATCAGCCTCGACGTGACCCCCACCGACTTTGGCGGTGAAATCAACGCGCCGGTGACGGTCTACGACACCTCGGGGCCCTACACCGACCCGAACGTGATCATCGACGTGCGCAAGGGCTTGGCCGACGTGCGTTCGCCGTGGATCGAGGCCCGTGGCGACACCGAGCGCCTGGCCGGCCTGAGCTCCAACTTCGGCCAGGAGCGCCTGGTTGACCCGGAGCTGACCAAGCTGCGCTTCGCCCACGTGAACAACCCGCGTCGCGCCAAGCCGGGCGCCAACGTCAGCCAGATGCACTACGCGCGCAAAGGCATCATCACCGCCGAGATGGAATATGTCGCCATCCGCGAGAACATGAAGCTGGAAGTGGCCCGCGCCGCCGGCCTGTTGGACCAGCAACACGCCGGCCACAGCTTCGGCGCCAGCATCCCGAAGGTCATCACCCCGGAATTCGTCCGTGAGGAAATCGCCCGTGGCCGCGCGATCATCCCGGCCAACATCAACCACACCGAACTGGAACCGATGATCATCGGCCGTAACTTCCTGGTGAAGATCAACGGCAACATCGGTAACAGCGCCCTGGGTTCGTCCATCGAAGAAGAAGTGGCGAAGCTGACCTGGGGCATTCGCTGGGGCTCGGACACGGTGATGGACCTGTCCACCGGCAAGCACATCCACGAAACCCGCGAGTGGATCATCCGCAATTCGCCAGTGCCTATCGGCACCGTGCCAATCTACCAGGCCCTGGAGAAAGTCGGCGGCGTGGCCGAAGACCTCACCTGGGAGCTGTTCCGTGACACGCTGATCGAACAGGCCGAGCAGGGCGTCGACTACTTCACCATCCACGCCGGCGTGCTGCTGCGCTATGTGCCGATGACCGCCAAGCGCGTCACCGGCATCGTCAGTCGTGGCGGTTCGATCATGGCCAAGTGGTGCCTGGCGCACCACAAGGAAAACTTCCTCTACACCCACTTCGAAGACATCTGCGAAATCATGAAGGCCTACGACGTCAGCTTCTCGCTGGGCGATGGCCTGCGTCCGGGCTCGATTGCCGACGCCAACGACGAAGCGCAGTTCGGCGAGCTGGAAACCCTCGGCGAGCTGACCAAGATCGCCTGGAAGCACGACGTACAGTGCATGATCGAAGGCCCGGGTCACGTGCCGATGCAGTTGATCAAGGAGAACATGGACAAGCAGCTGGAGTGCTGCGACGAGGCGCCGTTCTACACCCTCGGCCCGCTGACCACCGACATCGCGCCGGGCTACGACCACATCACCTCCGGCATCGGCGCGGCGATGATCGGCTGGTTCGGCTGCGCCATGCTCTGCTACGTGACCCCGAAAGAACACCTGGGGTTGCCGAACAAGGATGACGTGAAAACCGGGATCATCACCTACAAGATCGCCGCCCACGCGGCCGACCTTGCCAAAGGTCACCCGGGCGCGCAGATCCGCGACAACGCCCTGAGCAAGGCGCGTTTCGAGTTCCGCTGGGAAGACCAGTTCAACCTCGGCCTGGACCCGGACACCGCTCGCGCGTACCACGACGAAACCCTGCCGAAGGACTCGGCCAAGGTGGCGCATTTCTGCTCGATGTGCGGGCCGAAGTTCTGCTCGATGAAGATTACCCAGGAAGTGCGCGAATACGCGGCCAACCAGCGCATTGAGGCGGTGGATGTGGACGTCGCCCAAGGGATGGCGGAACAGGCTGAGCGGTTCAAGCAGGAAGGCAGTCAGCTTTACAAGAAAGTGTGATGTGAGCCTAAGGTGGCGGTGACTTCACCGCCGCCTTCGCGAGCAAGCCCGCTCCCACAGTAGATCATTGGTGTACGCAGCTTTTGTGTTCACAGCAGGTCCACTGTGGGAGCGGGCTTGCTCGCGAAGGCGATTATCAGAACAACAAATACTCCTCTGAGATAACAACCCTTGAACATCCAACCCAGCACCTACTCCCCAGACATCGCCGTGCCCCTGGACAAACGCGTCTTCGGCGCCCGCGATCTCTTCTCTCTGTGGTTTTCCCTCGGCATCGGCCTGATGGTCTTGCAGGTCGGTGCCTTGCTGGCGCCGGGCCTGGGCCTGAGCGGTTCGTTGCTGGCGATCTTCCTCGGCACGCTGGTGGGCGTCCTGCTGTTGGCGGCCGTCGGGGTGATCGGCAGCGATACCGGCCTGTCGGCCATGGCTGCCCTCAAGCTCAGCCTGGGCAGCAAGGGCGCGAGCGTGCCGGCGGTGTTGAACCTGCTGCAACTGATCGGCTGGGGCTCGTTCGAAATCATCGTCATGCGCGACGCCGCCAGCCTGCTGGGCGCCCGGGCCTTCAGCGAAGGCAGTCTCGGGGCGAACCCGCTGCTGTGGACCTTGTTCTTCGGTGCCCTGGCCACCTTGCTCGCGGTGAGCGGGCCGCTGACCTTCGTGCGTAAAGTGCTGCGCAAGTGGGGCATCTGGCTGCTGCTGGCTGCGTGCACCTGGCTGACCTGGAACCTGTTCGCCAAGGCCGACCTGGCGGCACTGTGGGCTCAGGCCGGCGACGGCTCGATGCCCTTGGCCGTGGGCTTCGATATCGCGATTGCCATGCCGTTGTCCTGGCTACCGCTGATCGCCGACTACTCACGCTTCGGCAAACGCGCCAGGAATGTCTTCGGTGGCACGGCGCTGGGATTCTTCATCGGTAATTTCTGGCTGATGAGCCTGGGCGTCGCCTACACCCTGGCGTTCGCACCGAGCGGCGAAGTCAACGCGCTGTTGCTGGCCCTGGCGGGCGCTGGATTGGGCATTCCACTGCTGCTGATTCTGCTGGACGAGTCGGAAAACGCGTTTGCCGATATTCACTCGGCGGCGGTGTCCAGCGGCATGTTGTCAGGGTTGAAGGTCGAGCACCTGGCGTTGGCGATTGGCGTCATCTGCACCCTGATCGCCTGCTTCGCGCCGTTGGCGCAGTACCAGAACTTCCTGTTGCTGATCGGCTCGGTGTTCGCGCCGCTGTTCGGCGTGGTGCTGGTGGACCATTTCATCCTGCGTAAACGCGGCAGCCAGGTGGTGTCAGCCGCGTTGCGCTGGCCGGCACTGTTGGCCTGGCTGGGTGGAGTGAGCACTTATCACGTGCTGGCCAATTTCTACCCGGATGTTGGCGCAACCCTGCCGTCGCTGGTCCTGGCAGGGCTGCTGCAGCTGTTGCTGGGTCGGGCTTTCAACTACGGCCGGGAAACAGCTCGGGCTTGAGAATGCCATTGAGGCGCGGGTAAGCGATCTTCAGTTCGATGTGGCCCAGAGCGTAAGGCGCAATGGTGCTGGTTTCGTACTTGAGGATCACCCCGCCGTAGGTCAGCGCCACGTTCTGGGTTTTCTGGAAGTGCCACTGCTTCAGGAACTCCGGCTCCTGATCCAGCTTGGTGCTGATCAGCCAGCTGTTATGCGCCACCTGGGCCGCTTTCCAGAAGGCTTCTTCCTGGCCCGGCAGCAGCATGTCCGACAGCGCCAGTACCTTGTGTTGCTGGCGCGAATAATTGATGAAACCGCGCCCCGGTGTGCCATGGGCGCCGCCGGTGTCCAGGTAACTGGACAACTCGATGATCACCAGGCCGTCATGTTGTTCACGTACCTTGGCCTGCAAGTAGCTGCTGGTGCGCGGTGGCGCGCTGCGCAAGAACTGCTCGCGGTAGGCTGCCAGGGTAGGCGCCGCCGGGGTGTCGGGTGTGGTGCGGGTCATTTGCAGCAGGCGTTTTTCGACGATCCCGTCCAGGGCCGGTTCGGCAGGAAAGTGCACGGTGTCGATGTTCACCAATGGGCAGTCGGCACTGGCGCAGCCTGGTTGCAATTGTTCCGAGGCATCGCGGGTGGTTTCCAGTGGCGTGCGGTAGTTGGGTTGGAACAGGCTTTGGCAAGCACCCAGTGTCAGGGCAATGGCGGCCAGCGAAGCGATTCTGAAAAGCGACATGGGCGTCCTTCATGAAACAGGGAAAGGCAAAAAGTTACCCGCTTCGACTGTCAGCAGGGCAATCAGTTCGCCACTAAGCTCATTAGAATTCTTTCATGTTCAGCCGTCCATCCCGATGAGAGGAAAGGGGCTGCATCAAAAGGTATCGGCGCGTTAGGATGGCGCGAAGCCGAGGTAGGAACCTCGCATCGATTGCTCCAGACGAGGACTGCCATGACTGATTTCGCCAACGCCACACCGACCACCGTGGACATTGTCAAACGCGACAGCTGCTATCAGGGTTTCTACAAGCTCGATCGCGTCCAACTGCGCCATGAGTTGTTCGCCGGCGGTATGAGCCGTGTCATCAGTCGCGAATTGTTCGTGCGCCATGATGCAGTGTGCGTTTTGCCCTACGACCCGCAGCGCGATGAGGTGGTGCTGATCGAACAGTTTCGGGTCGGCGCCATGGGCAAGAGTCCCAATCCTTGGCTGGTGGAGCTGGTGGCGGGCCTGATCGACAAGGACGAACAACCGGAAGAAGTTGCTCATCGTGAAGCGCAGGAGGAAGCTGGGCTGGACTTCGCTGCGCTTTGGCCGATGACCAAGTATTTTCCATCGCCGGGCGGCAGCGACGAGTTTGTCCATCTTTACCTGGGGCGTTGCGACAGCACGGGGGCCGGAGGCCTGCACGGGCTTGTAGAGGAAGCCGAAGACATTCGCGTGAAGGCCTGGGCTTTCGAGGATGCCTTGCAGGCGGTGCGCGACGGGCGTATCTGCAACGCGGCCAGCATCATTGCCTTGCAATGGCTGGCCTTGAATCGCGATGAAGTGAGGGGGCTATGGTCTTAAGCAAGCTGCGCGATCGCTATCGCGTCGATCTGGTCGGGCTGCAAGCCGCCTGCGAGGCCAACTACGCCCGCCTGATGCGCTTGTTGCCGGACATGCGCAACGACCCGGCGCCGCGGCGCATCGCCGTGACTCATGGTGATCAGATGCTCGGCGTGCTGGCGCTCGAAGTGCTGCAGACCTGCCCATACACCACCACCTTGCAAGTGCGCCAGGAACACAGCCTGCCCTGGCTGCCGGTGCCGCAACTGGAGGTTCAGGTCTATCACGATGCGCGCATGGCCGAAGTGGTGAGCGCCGAGCATGCAAGACGCTTTCGTGGCATCTATCCTTACCCCAATGCCTCGATGCACCAGCCGGACGAAAAGGCCCAGTTGAATCTGTTCCTGGGTGAATGGCTGAGTCATTGCCTGGCGCTGGGTCACGAGTTCGAAGTGGTTCGCTAGTGCAGTGCGCTGTCTGTGAACCGGTTCCGGTTCGCGGGTTTCCCCTTTTGATCATCCCCAGCATAATTGCGACTTCATCCAATGGCGTGATCGCGCCTGGGAGCGAGCGATTTGCCGAGCGTATCCACCCTGACCACCGCCGATCCGGTGTTGCTGGTCCAACTGTCCGACAGCCACCTGTTCGCCGAGGCCGACGCTTCGTTGCTGGGCATGAACACCCGCGACAGCCTGCGGGCGGTCATTGACCTGGTCCTGGAGCAACAGCCGAACATCGACCTGATGCTTGCCACCGGGGATTTATCCCAGGACGGGACGCTGCAATCCTATGAGGCTTTCCGGCAGATGAGCGCGCGGATCGACGCGCCGGCGCGTTGGATTCCGGGTAACCATGACGAGCCGCAGGTCATGCTCGAGGCGGCGGTCAAGAGCATGCTGCTCGATCCGGTGGTGGACATCGGGAATTGGCGTATCACGCTGCTGGATTCTGCGGTGCCCGGCTCGGTGCCGGGGTTTCTCGCGCAGGAGCAGTTGATCCTGTTGGCCAATGCCTTGAGCGAGGCGCCGGAGCGGCATCATCTGGTGTGTCTGCATCATCATCCGGTGTCGATCGGGTGTGAGTGGATGGCGCCCATCGGGTTGCGTAATCCGGATGCGTTGTTTGCGGTGTTGGATCGGTTTCCGCAGGTGCGGGCGGTGTTGTGGGGGCATGTGCATCAGGAGGTGGATCAGCAGCGCAATGGGGTGCGGTTGTTGGCTTCGCCTTCGACGTGTATTCAGTTTGAGCCGGGGAGTGAGGATTTTGCGGTGGGGGAGCAGGCGCCGGGGTATCGGTGGTTGCGGCTTTGGCCGGATGGGCGGTTGGAGACGGGGGTTGAGCGGGTGGTAGGGTTTGCTTTTGCGGTTGACTATGGGGCTGAGGGGTACTGAGTTTTCCCGTTTCACCTGTGGGAGCGGGCTTGCTCGCGAAGGCGGCCTGATAGTCGGCCTGGATTTATCGGTACATATCCATTTCTGCGGTAACGGCCACTTACGGTTCCGCTCTTACAGCGGGTTACTTTTGGCAAACGCCGGTATGCCGGCCCAGCCCAAAGTAACCAAAAAGGCTTGGCCCCACCACTCGGCACCTCGCCAAGGCGAGGTGTACCCTCACTCCGGCATTGCTCCGTGGGCCCGCCGCGAAGGGCCATCCATGGCCCAGCGCGGCTAACCCGGCATCCATGCCGGGTTGCCCACTACGCAATGCCTGCGTTCGGCCGTCGTGGTTAACGGGGCCCAAAGATCAAAAGCAAAAGCAAAAGCAAAAGCAACGGCGAGGCGGCCTTATGGCCGGCCTGTTCTTGCGGCTGACCTTGGTCCCCTGTGGGAGCGGGCTTGCCCGCGAAGGCGTCCTAAAGACCGACCTGTCTCTTGGGCCATACCTCGTCCCACTGTGGGAGCGAGCCTGCTCGCGATGGCGGCTTAACAGTCGACCTAAATCTGTGGGAATGGTCGGACGTCCAGGCAGATTTTTCCGACGATCTCTGGCGGTTGCCGGGTGGGAAGGGGACTCGCTAACCTTTTTCGGTCGCTGCAATTCAGCGACCGGGCCTGGAAAACCCGAAGAGTAAAAGGCGTAACAGCGCACCACGTGAGATACTGCCGTGCTTTATCTGTGCAGTTCTGCGTTATGGCGGCTGTGCGTGGGAGACTTTCGAGTCTGCCGGGTTTGCCTTTTACCTCGGTTTTTCCAGCCCTCGCATAGCTGCCACCTCTCGACTGGAAAACGAGACGTGGCGGTTCCACTTGGTAAAAGGAATCTCACCATGTTCAAAGTTACCCCCAATCCCCCAAAAACCGATCCCACCTCACCCCACACCGGCCTCGACACCAAAAAACTCGACGAAGCCGCCGAACGCGCCCTCAACTTCTACCTCGCCCCAGAACCCCAGGCCAAAAAGAAACCATCCCCCGGTCAGCTATTCACCGTCGTCGAAGACCTGGACAGCGAAACCCTCCTGGCCAACCTCAGCGAAACCCTGGCCTCGGCCAATGCGATGCTCAGCGACCTGGCCTTCAACCTGGAAGGCTCCAACCGGCATATAGCTTTCGGCGTCCAGCAGATGGTCGAACTCAGTGAGCTGCTGGCAAACCGAGCGCTGGACGTCGTCGACCCCCGATAGGCCAGACAACCTTTTTGCTTTTGCTTTTGCTTTTGCTTTTGCTCTTGCTCTTGCTTTGGCTTTTGATCTTGGACGCCCCGTTAACCACAAGGGCCGAACGCAGGCATTGCGTAGTGGGTAACCCGGCATGGATGCCGGGTTAGCCGCGCTGGGCCATGGATGGCCCTTCGCGGCGGGCCCACGGAGCAATGCCGGAGTGAGGGAACGCCGAGCCTTGGCGAGGTGCCCAGTGGTGGGGCGAAGCCTTTTTTGCTTACTTTTTTTGGCGTCTGAAAAAAAGTGAGCCGCCGTCAGGGCGGAACCCTAAGTAGCCGTTACCGCAGCAATGGATATGTACCCGGTCAAAAAAACCACACAGACTGACACACAGCCATCGCGAGCAGGCTCGCTCCCACCATTGGATCGACGTACAACCGACAGAGATGAGGCAGCTATAAGAAGGCAAATCCCCCCAAACCGCCACAAACTCCCTGTAAACTCCGACCTTTGCCTCTCACACATAGGAAGTTGGCATGTCGGCCTCGATCCTCTACATCCACGGCTTCAACAGCGCCCCAGCCTCGACCAAGGCCCGTCAACTCATCGACGTGATGACCCGCCTGGGCCTGGCCGACCGACTGCAAGTGCCAGCCCTGCACCACCACCCCCGCGAAGCCATGGCCCAGCTGGAACAGGCGATTACACAACTGGGCCGTCCGCTGCTGGTCGGCAGCTCGCTCGGCGGCTACTATGCGACTCACTTGGCCGAGCGCCACGGCCTCAAGGCACTGTTGATCAACCCTGCGGTCAGCCCCCATCGGATGTTCGACGGTTACCTGGGCACGCAAAAGAATCTGTACACCGATGAAACCTGGGAATTGACCCACGACCACGTCACGGCCCTGGCCACGTTGGAAGTGCCGGCGCCCCAGGATCCGCAGCGGTATCAGGTATGGTTGCAAACCGGTGACGAAACGCTGGATTATCGCCACGCCCAGCAGTACTACCGTGCCTGTGCCTTGCGCATCCAGGCCGGCGGCGATCACAGTTTCCAGGGGTTTGCCCAACAGTTGCCGGCCCTATTGAATTTTGCCGGTATTGGCGCCGATTTGTACCAGGCGATCGACTTCACCTCGCTGTGAGCCATCGCCCCTTTTTATTCGAACACTGACGACGAGACCCCATGGCCACTCCCAGCGCTAGCTCTTATAACGCAGACGCCATCGAAGTCCTCTCGGGCCTCGACCCGGTGCGCAAGCGCCCCGGCATGTACACCGACACCAGTCGGCCGAACCACCTCGCCCAGGAAGTCATCGACAACAGTGTCGACGAAGCCTTGGCCGGCCACGCCAAATCGGTGCAGGTCATCCTGCACGCCGACCATTCGCTGGAGGTCAGCGATGACGGCCGTGGCATGCCGGTGGACATTCACCCCGAAGAGGGGGTGTCGGGCGTCGAGCTGATCCTCACCAAGCTCCATGCGGGCGGCAAGTTTTCCAACAAGAATTACCAGTTCTCCGGCGGTCTGCACGGGGTGGGTATTTCCGTGGTCAACGCCTTGTCGACCCAGGTCCGGGTGCGGGTCAAGCGTGACGGCAACGAATACCAGATGACCTTTGCCGACGGCTACAAGGCCACCGAGCTGGAGGTGATCGGCAGCGTCGGCAAGCGCAACACCGGCACCAGCGTGTACTTCGCACCGGATCCGAAGTATTTCGACTCACCGAAGTTCTCCGTCAGCCGCCTCAAGCATGTGCTCAAGGCCAAGGCCGTGTTGTGCCCGGGGCTGTTGGTCAGCTTCGAGGACAAGGCCACCGGCGAGAAAGTCGAGTGGCATTACGAAGATGGCTTGCGCTCTTACCTGGTGGACGCGGTCAGTGGTTTTGAGCGGCTGCCCGACGAACCGTTCTGCGGCAGCCTGGCCGGTAACAAGGAAGCCGTGGACTGGGCGTTGTTATGGCTGCCCGAAGGTGGCGAAAGCGTCCAGGAAAGCTACGTCAACCTGATCCCCACGGCCCAGGGCGGTACCCACGTCAACGGCTTGCGCCAGGGCCTGCTCGACGCGATGCGTGAGTTCTGCGAGTTCCGCAACCTGCTGCCCCGTGGGGTGAAGCTGGCGCCGGAGGACGTATGGGAGCGCATTGCCTTCGTGCTGTCGATGAAGATGCAGGAGCCACAGTTCTCCGGGCAGACCAAGGAACGCCTGTCGTCCCGTGAAGCGGCGGCCTTCGTGTCCGGTGTGGTCAAGGATGCGTTCAGCCTGTGGCTCAACGCCAACCCGGAAACCGGCCTGGCCCTGGCGGAGCTGGCGATCAGCAACGCCGGCCGTCGCCTCAAGGCCAGCAAGAAGGTCGAGCGCAAGCGCATCACCCAGGGGCCGGCGTTGCCGGGCAAGCTCGCCGATTGCGCCGGGCAGGACCCGATGCGTTCCGAGCTGTTCCTGGTGGAAGGTGACTCCGCCGGTGGCTCGGCCAAGCAGGCGCGGGACAAGGAGTTCCAGGCGATCCTGCCGCTGCGGGGCAAGATCCTCAACACCTGGGAAGTGGACGGCAGCGAAGTACTGGCCAGCCAGGAAGTGCATAACATCGCCGTGGCCATCGGAGTCGATCCGGGTGCCGAGGACATGAGCCAGCTGCGCTACGGCAAGATCTGCATCCTCGCTGACGCCGACTCCGACGGCCTGCACATCGCAACCTTGCTGTGCGCCTTGTTCGTCCAGCATTTCCGTCCGCTGGTGGACGCCGGTCATGTCTACGTCGCCATGCCGCCGCTGTACCGCATCGATCTGGGCAAGGATATTTACTACGCCCTGGACGAAGCCGAGCGTGACGGCATCCTCGACCGGCTGGTGGCCGAGAAGAAGCGCGGCAAACCGCAGGTCACCCGATTCAAAGGCCTGGGCGAGATGAACCCGCCGCAGTTGCGCGAAACCACCATGGACCCGAACACCCGTCGCCTGGTGCAACTGACCCTCGACGATTTCGCCGCGACCTCGGAAATCATGGACATGCTGCTGGCGAAGAAACGCGCCGGTGATCGCAAGTCCTGGCTCGAATCCAAGGGCGACCTGGCCGAGGTACTGGCCTGATGCGCAACGGTTTCGCCCTGGCGTTGTTGCTGTGGGCGGGGGCCATCTTCGCGGGGCCTGCACCGGAACTGAAATTGCTGTCCGAGCACGCTGTCGACGGCATGCGCGGCGGCAATCTGTCCGGCCTGGCCCTTTGCGGCGATGAGATGTGGACAGTGTCGGATCGCGACGATGATCGCATTTATCGCCTGGATACTTCCGGTGATGGGGCCTGGCCTGCCCAGGCGTTGATCATCGACGTGCCGCAGGCGCCGGACAGCGGCTTGCCCTGGGGGCTGCGATCACGTACCTGGGCGGCGTCGTTCCTGCGCGGTGGCGAACTGGATTTCGAAGGCATCAGTTGCGACAGCGCCGGCAATCGTTATGTGGTCAGCGAGTCCCATGCCGCCGTGTTGCAGGTGCCGCCGTTGGGCGAAGTCTCCTGGTTGAAGATTGCACCGACGATGATCCGCGAGGCCCGTGCCAGCGGCATGTTGTTGCATTTCAATGCGCTGTTCGAAGGACTGGCGGTGAACCCGGCCGGGGACCGCTTGTGGCTGGCGGCGGAGCGGGAGCGACGTGGCTTGCTGTTGATCAAGCGTCAGCAAACAGTATGGGACTGTGATGGTCATTGTGTGCTGTTGAGCGAAGCGGGGCAGGAAATGCAGCCGGCGCAGTTTCCCAACGCCAAGGCCGTGTCCCGGGACTTTGCCGACCTGTCACTGTTCAATGGCAAGCTTTTCACCCTGGAACGCAACGCCTATCAGATCTGCCGACGCGACCTCCAGAGCGCCGAAGTCGAGCGCTGCTGGTCATTCGCCGCCGAAGCCCTGCAGGACAATCGCCGTTATTCCCAGGCCTACGGGCTGGCCGAGGCCCTGGTGGTGGATGCCACCGGCGCCTGGGTTGGCCTGGACAACAATGACGGGCCGCGGGCCGACGGCGAGGAGCGGCCGATCATCTGGCGTTTCGCCGCACCCGATGGCGGCTGGAGTGCCTCGCCATGAACCGGCCGTCCCTGAATCTATTTGAATCTACCCAGCGCGACGGCACCATGTCGTTGCGCCAGACAATGAACTGATGAGGCCCGCATGAGCGACATTCTTGCAGACAGCTTGGACGGCGTAGAGCGCCGATCGCTGGCTGACTTCACCGAAAATGCCTACCTCAATTACTCCATGTACGTGATCATGGACCGCGCCTTGCCACACATCGGCGACGGCTTGAAGCCGGTTCAACGGCGCATCGTCTATGCCATGAGCGAGTTGGGGCTGGACGCCGATTCCAAGCACAAGAAGTCGGCGCGGACCGTCGGTGACGTGCTCGGCAAGTTCCACCCTCACGGTGATTCGGCCTGCTACGAAGCCATGGTGTTGATGGCCCAGCCGTTCAGCTACCGCTACACCTTGGTGGATGGCCAGGGTAACTGGGGCGCACCGGACGATCCCAAGTCGTTCGCGGCCATGCGTTACACCGAGGCGCGGTTGTCGCGTTATTCCGAAGTGCTGCTCAGCGAGCTGGGCCAGGGCACGGCGGACTGGGGGCCCAACTTCGACGGCACCCTCGATGAACCCCTGGTATTGCCGGCACGTTTGCCGAATATCCTGCTCAATGGCACCACCGGCATTGCCGTGGGCATGGCCACTGACGTGCCGCCCCACAACCTGCGGGAAGTGGCCACGGCGTGTGTGCGCCTGCTGGACGATCCGAAAGCCACGGTGGAGCAGCTCTGCGAGCACATCCAGGGCCCGGACTATCCGACCGAGGCGGAAATCATCACCCCGCGCGCCGACCTGCTGAAAATCTACGAAAGCGGCCGCGGTTCGGTGCGTATGCGCGCCGTGTATCACATCGAAGACGGCGACATCATCGTCACCGCGCTGCCACATCAGGTCTCCGGGGCCAAGGTGCTGGAGCAGATTGCCGCGATGATGCAGGCAAAACCGTCGAAAGCGCCACAAGTGGCCGACTTGCGTGACGAGTCGGACCATGAGAACCCATGCCGCATCGTGATCATTCCAGTCAACAGCCGGGTCGACCACGACGCTTTGATGCAGCACCTGTTTGCCAGCACCGACCTGGAGTCCAGCTACCGGGTCAACATCAACATCATTGGCTTGGACGGCAAGCCGCAGTTGAAGAACCTGCGAGCGCTGCTGGTGGAGTGGCTGGAGTTTCGTGTCAAAACGGTGCGCAGACGTCTGCAGTTCCGCCTGGACAAGGTCGAGCGCCGCCTGCACCTGTTGGACGGTTTGCTGATTGCCTACCTCAACCTGGACGAAGTGATCCGCATCATCCGCACCGAGGAGCATCCGAAGGCGAGTCTGATCGAGCGCTTTGCCTTGAGTGAAATCCAGGCCGACTACATCCTCGACACCCGCCTGCGGCAATTGGCGCGGCTGGAAGAGATGAAGTTGCGGGCCGAGCAGGATGAATTGCTCAAGGAGCAGGCCAAGCTGCTGGCCTTGCTGGGTAGCGAGGCCAAGCTCAAGAAGCTGGTACGCACCGAGCTGCTCAAGGACGCCGAAACCTATGGCGACGACCGTCGTTCGCCGATTGTCGAACGCGCCGAAGCCAAGGCCCTGAGCGAGCACGATCTGCTGCCGAACGAGAAAGTGACCGTCGTGCTTTCCGAAAAAGGCTGGGTGCGCTCTGCAAAGGGGCACGACATCGACGCGGCGGGGCTTTCCTACAAGGCCGGGGACGGTTTCAAGGCCCTGGCGCCTGGGCGCTCGAACCAGTTCGCGGTGTTTATCGATTCCACGGGGCGCAGTTATTCGGTGGCAGCCCATACCCTGCCATCGGCTCGCGGCCAGGGCGAGCCGCTGACCGGTCGTCTGACGCCACCACCGGGTGCAACTTTTGAGTGCGTGCTGATGCCTGATGATGACGGGCTATACGTTATTGCGTCGGACGCCGGCTACGGGTTCGTCGTCAAGGGTGAGGACCTGCAAGCCAAGAACAAGGCGGGCAAGGCGCTGTTGAGCCTGCCAAACAACGCCAAGGTCATCGCGCCGCGCCCGGTCGTCGACCGGGATAACAATTGGCTGGCTTCGGTGACGACCGAAGGCAGGCTGTTGGTCTTCAAAATCAGCGACCTGCCACAATTAGGTAAAGGTAAAGGGAATAAGATCATCGGGATTTCCGGCGAACGGGTGGCCAGCCGTGAAGAATATGTCACGGATATTGCAGTGCTACCGGAGGGTGCCACGCTTGTGCTACAGGCTGGAAAGCGTACGCTCTCACTCAAAGCAGACGATCTTGAGCATTACAAAGGTGAACGTGGTCGGCGGGGCAACAAGCTTCCAAGAGGTTTCCAACGGGTCGATGCACTGCTCGTCGAAAACCTGAATTAAGCGTGCTAGACGGCTCGGTCTGCGATTAAAAGCCGCAGATCGATGCTTTCGCGCTGGAGTCGGGACGCATATTCACGGATGATAGGCCCTTTCAAGCGCCGGCGTGGCTGAGCGTTCTTCATAATGACCGAGTATTTTTTCACTGTGGTAAGCCTTGTGGCCGCCACCTGGATGGAACGATGACTGCTCTGCGCCTTCCTATTCTATGGCTCGCCGGCTTGCTTGGCCTGGCGGGTTGCAGCGTCCATCAGCCGGTGTCGCTGTATCAGCTCGATAGTGGTAACCCGGCCCAGCCTGCGCAGAGCGCGGGCATGGCTGTATTGCTGGGCCCGGTGTCGATCGCCGACTACCTGCAACGCGAAACCCTGCTACAACGCCAACCCGACGGTAGCCTGCAGGCCGCCACTGACGGTCGCTGGGCCGGCAGTCTCTCCTCGGACATCGACCAGTTGCTGCTGCGCCAGGTAGCCGGGCACCTGGACAGCCAGCGCGTGGTATTGGCGCCGGCCACCCAGGGCTTTACCCCGGATGTCCAGGTATTGCTGTCGATCACCCGCCTGGATTCGGGCGAATCGCAACCGGCGGTGCTCGATGCCCAATGGCGGTTGATCGACCGTCGCGGTAAAGTCCGGGAGAACCGCATCGTTCATCTGCAAGAACAACATACCGGCGGTACCGCTGCGCAGGTCCAGGCTCAGGGCGTTCTCCTGCAACGGCTGGCCGAGCAGTTGTCCGTGGCGCTCAAGCCATTGGCTAACCAGCCTCCATTGGTCGAGGCCGCACCGCGCAAGGCGGCTCCTTCCCAGGCCAAGCCTGCTGAACCGGAGAAGTCGCCAAAGATCCCGATGGCCTTGCCGATTCGTACCGACATGGAAGTGTTCAGGTTCTGATCGCTGGATTGGATGCAAGACAAAGCCCGCGTTAATGCGTAATGCTGTTCACTTAAGCATTTGAGTCCAAGCCGGGCTTTCTAGAAAATCCGATACCAGTCCTCTGGTATCGGATTTTTTATGCCCAT
>NZ_VIUG01000012.1:0-120816 GCF_007828255.1 Pseudomonas sp. SJZ078
TGAGTGGCAGCATGGGCTCCCACACGTGCTTTAAGCACTCCGGGCATTCAGCTTGCCACTCACCGCTCTCACCATCAGTTTAATCGCAGAGCAAGCCCGCTCCCACAAAGTACCGCGCAATCCCTAGCCAAGCCGTTCCCACCCGTCGACTTATAACGCATCGATCTAAAACTCACGGCAATCCCACCGGTCAGTTCCAGGGTACCCGCCATTTCGGCGTGTACCGTTTGACTCCTCCCCAACGGAAAAACCGGTAAGGACTTATGTGCGGATTAGCTGGAGAGTTACGTTTCGATCAACAACCTGCGGACCTTGCGGCCGTAGAGCGAATGACCCATCACCTGGCCCCTCGCGGCCCCGACGCGTGGGGTTTCCATAGCCAGGGCCCAATTGCCCTGGGCCACCGGCGCCTGAAAATCATGGACTTGTCCGATGCCTCGGCCCAGCCGATGATCGACAATCAACTGGGCCTGTCCCTGGCCTTCAATGGCGCGATTTACAACTACCCCGAATTGCGCGCCGAACTGGAAGCGTTGGGCTACGCCTTTTGTTCCGGTGGCGACACCGAAGTGTTGCTCAAGGGCTATCACGCCTGGGGCGAAGCGCTGTTGCCCAAGCTCAACGGTATGTTTGCCTTCGCCATCTGGGAGCGCGATGCCAAACGCCTGTTCATTGCCCGCGACCGTCTCGGCGTCAAGCCTCTGTATCTCTCCCGCACCGGCCAGCGCCTGCGCTTTGCCTCGGCGCTGCCGGCACTGCTCAAGGGCGGCGATATCAGCCCGATGCTCGACCCGGTCGCCCTTAATCACTACCTGAATTTCCATGCCGTGGTCCCGGCGCCCCGTACCCTGCTGGCCGGCATTGAAAAATTGCCGCCAGCCACATGGATGCGGGTGGAAGCCGATGGCAGCATCGAGCAGAAAACCTGGTGGACCTTGCCCTACGGCCCGCGGCCCGATGAGCAGGACCTGAACCTGGAAGACTGGATCGACCGCGTGCTCGACAGCACCCGAGAAGCCGTCGCCATTCGCCAGCGGGCCGCCGTGGACGTAGGGGTGCTGCTTTCCGGTGGCGTGGATTCGAGCATGCTGGTGGGCTTGCTGCGTGAAGTCGGCGTGGAAGACCTGTCCACGTTCTCCATCGGTTTCCAGGATGCTGGTGGCGAACGCGGTGACGAGTTCCAGTATTCGGACCTGATCGCCAAGCACTACGGCACCCGCCATCACCAACTACGCATCGATGAAAAAGAAATCATCGAGCAACTGCCGGCGGCCTTCCGCGCCATGAGCGAGCCCATGGTCAGCCATGACTGCATCGCTTTTTACCTGCTGTCGAGGGAAGTCGCCAAGCATTGCAAAGTGGTGCAAAGCGGCCAGGGGGCCGACGAACTGTTCGCCGGTTACCACTGGTATCCACAGGTGGACGGCGCCAGCGATCCCTACGCGGCCTATCGCGCCGCGTTCTTCGACCGCAGCTATGAGGAATACGCCGCCACGGTGCAACCGAAATGGCTGACGGCCAACGATGCCGCCGGTGATTTCGTCAAAGCGCATTTTGCTCAGCCGGGCGCCGATGCGGCGGTGGATAAAGCCTTGCGCCTGGACAGCACGGTGATGCTGGTGGACGACCCGGTCAAGCGTGTCGACAACATGACCATGGCCTGGGGCCTGGAAGCACGCACGCCGTTCCTGGATTACCGGCTGGTGGAACTCTCGGCCCGGGTCCCGGCGAAATTCAAATTGCCCGATGGCGGCAAGCAAGTCCTCAAGGAAGCCGCCCGGCGGGTGATCCCCGGCGAAGTAATCGATCGCAAGAAAGGCTATTTCCCGGTGCCGGGCCTCAAGCACCTGGAAGGCAACACCCTGGCCTGGGTCCGCGAACTGCTGCTGGACCCGAGCCAGGATCGCGGCCTGTTCAACCCGGCCATGCTCGACCGCCTGCTCACCGACCCCAACGGCCAGCTTACCCCGCTGCGCGGCTCCCGGCTGTGGCAACTGGCGGCGCTGAACCTGTGGCTCAGCGAGCAAGGAATCTGATCGATGAAACCCCACACGACGCTTCACAATCAACGGCTGCTGCGCGGCCAGGCGCCTTCCTATGAACGCTTGCAGGCGCGCCTGGCGGTGGACGGCAGCGAATTGGGTGCCGCTCCTATCGCGGTGCATTGCGGTTGGGGCCGATTGCTGATCGGCCATACCTTCCCGGACCCGGCGACCCTGGGCCAGGAACTGCTCAATGAACAACCCGGCGAACGTGATATTGCCCTGTATGTAGCAGCCCCCCAGCAGGTGCTGGGGCTGGAACCGGCGCAATTGTTCCTTGACCCTTCCGACACGCTGCGCCTGTGGTTCAGTGATTATCGGCAAGCCACGCGGGTGTTTCGCGGATTCCGGATTCGCCGGGCCCAGAACGACGCCGATTGGCAAGCCATCAACCAGCTTTACCAGGCCCGCGGCATGCTGCCGGTCGATCCCCAGCGCCTGACGCCGCGCCATCAGGGCGGGCCGGTCTATTGGCTGGCCGAAGACGATGACAGCGGCGCAGTCATCGGCAGTGTCATGGGTCTCAACCATCAGAAAGCCTTCAACGATCCGGAAAATGGCAGCAGCCTCTGGTGCCTGGCGGTGGACCCACAATGTTCACGGCCCGGTGTCGGAGAAGTGCTGGTACGTCACCTCATCGAGCATTTCATGAGCCGTGGCCTGAGCTACCTCGACCTGTCGGTCCTGCATGACAATCGCCTGGCCAAGAACCTCTACGCCAAGCTTGGTTTCCGCAACCTCTCGACCTTCGCCATCAAGCGCAAGAACGGCATCAACCAGCCGCTGTTTCTTGGGCCCGGACCCGAGGCACAGTTCAACCCTTATGCACGGATCATTGTCGAGGAGGCACACCGCCGGGGCATCGAAGTGCAAGTGGACGACGCCGAGGGCGGTTTGTTCACCCTGATCCACGGCAGCCGCCGGGTGCGTTGCCGCGAGTCCCTGAGCGATCTGACCAGCGCCATCAGCATGACGTTGTGCCAGAACAAGAGTCTGACTCACAAAGTGTTGAAGAACGCCGGCCTGAACCTGCCAGCGCAACAGTTGGCAGGCAATGCCGACGACAACCTGGCGTTTCTCGATGAACATGAGCGGGTGGTGGTCAAACCCCTGGACGGGGAACAGGGTCAGGGCGTCGCGGTGGACCTGCGCACCATCGAAGAAGTGCAGAGCGCCATCGAAGCCGCCCGGCAGTTCGATAGTCGGGTGTTGCTGGAAAGTTTTCACGAAGGGCTCGACCTGCGCATCCTGGTGATCAACTTTGAAGTAGTGGCCGCGGCGATCAGGCGCCCCGCGGAAGTCATCGGCGACGGCCAGCACACCATCGGAGCCTTGATCGAAGCCCAGAGCCGGCGACGGCAGGCGGCCACCGGAGGGGAAAGCAAGATTCCGATGGATGCCGAAACCCAACGCACGCTGAGTGCTGCAGGGTATGACTACGACAGCGTGCTGCCGGCCGGTGAGCATCTGTTCGTACGACGCACAGCGAACCTGCACACCGGCGGCATCCTGGAAGACGTCACTGACACTCTGCATCCGACCCTGGCCGATGCGGCGGTGCGTGCTGCACGCGCCCTGGACATCCCCATGGTCGGCCTCGACCTGCTGGTGCCGGCTGCCGATCAACCCGAGTACGTGTTCATCGAAGCCAACGAACGCGCCGGCCTGGCCAACCACGAACCACAACCCACCGCCGAACGCTTTGTGGACCTGCTGTTTCCCCATAGCCAGGGGGTGGTCTGACACCCCTCAGTAGTGGACTGATCGTTCCCACGCTCCGCGTGGGAATGCCTCAAGGGACGCTCCGCGTCCAGATGACGCAGAACGTCAGCGGCTGCATTCCCACGCAGAGCGTGGGAACGATCGGATACTCAACCGTTCAGGAGTTTCCATGATCAGCAAAATCCCCGAACCGAATCTCGAATATCTGCAGAAAGTCCTGCTGGAAATGCTCGCGATCCCCAGCCCGACCGGCTTCACCGACACCATCGTGCGCTATGTCGTCGAACGTCTCGAAGAGTTGGGTATTCCTTTCGAAATGACCCGCCGCGGTACGATCCGCGCTACCCTCAAGGGTCGCAAGAACAGCCCTGACCGGGCCGTGTCGGCCCACTTGGACACCATCGGTGCCACCGTGCGGGCCATCAAGGACAATGGTCGCCTGACGCTGGCACCGGTAGGCTGCTGGTCCAGCCGGTTTGCCGAAGGCAGCCGGGTCAGCCTGTTCACCGACACCGGCGTGATCCGCGGCAGCGTGTTGCCCTTGATGGCGTCCGGGCACGCCTTCAACACCGCCGTGGATGAAATGCCTATCAGTTGGGATCACATCGAATTGCGCCTGGACGCCTACTGCGCCACCCGTGCCGATTGCGAAACCCTGGGGGTGGGCATCGGTGATTACGTCGCCTTCGATCCCCTGCCTGAATTCACCGAGAGCGGTCACATCAGCGCCCGTCACCTGGACGACAAGGCCGGGGTCGCGGCCCTGCTGGCGGCGCTCAAGGCGATTGTCGACAGCGGCGAGGAGCTGCTGATCGACTGCCATCCATTGTTCACCATCACCGAGGAAACCGGCAGTGGCGCGGCCGCCGCGCTGCCCTGGGATGTCAGCGAATTCGTCGGCATCGACATCGCCCCGGTCGCACCCGGCCAGCACTCCAGCGAACACGCCGTGAGCGTGGCGATGCAGGACTCCGGCGGGCCCTATGACTATCACCTGTCACGACACCTGTTGAAACTGGCCAAGGAGAACGAACTGCCGGCACGCCGCGACCTGTTCCGCTACTACTTCAGCGACGCCCACTCGGCCATCACTGCCGGCCACGACATCCGCACCGCCTTGCTCGCCTTCGGCTGCGATGCCACCCATGGCTACGAACGCACCCATATCGACAGCCTGGCCGCCCTCAGCCGGCTGCTCGGTGCCTACATCCTCAGCCCGCCGGTGTTCGCCAGCGACGCGCAACCGGCCCAGGGTTCGCTGGACCGCTTCAGCCACCAGATTGAACACGACACACAGATGGAAAGCGATACCCGGGTGCCTTCGGTGGATAGCCTGGTGGGGCAGCGTTCGAATAACTGACAGAGGATTTTCATCGCCCGCAAGATTGCATCGCGAGCAGGCTCGCTCCCACAAATGGCGCTGCACCACACCCTCTGTGGGAGCGAGCCTGCTCGCGATGAGGCCGGAACAGGCGTCGCAAATCCTAGGCTAGCCGCCAAAGCCCATAAGCCGTAGCATTTGCGACATCATCCAGCCGAGGTACCCCATGCTGATCCCCCACGACCAACTCGAAGTCGACACGCTCACTCGCCTGATCGAGGACTTCGTGACCCGCGACGGCACCGACAACGGCGACGACACGCCCCTGGAAACCCGCGTGCTACGCGTAAGGCAGGCGTTGACCAAGGGCCAGGCAATGATCGTTTTCGATCCGGAGAGCGAGCAGTGCCAATTGATGCTCAAGCACGACGTGCCCAAGCACCTGTTTGACTGATCACGCCTTGCGGGCGACCTGGTTCTTCTTTCTCTGGATCTTTTCGTATATCTCGAAACGATGAACATCGATGTGACGCGGCGCTTCCACGCCAAACCGCACGGTGGTGCCGCTGACCGACAGCACACGAACGGAAATATCATCACCGATGGAAATCAGTTCACCCACGGCACGGCTGAGTACGAGCATGGTTCTTGTCCTTAAGAAGGTCTGGACCTTGACCATGCCCGGCCTGTTTCCTGTTCACAAGACACGGGCGAGAATTCAGTAACCCCCTACAAACAAGATTCCGGTAACTGAAGGAAACTTCCTGCAAAATCAGGTCGGACCGCGACACTTTCAAAACCCGAGCAGCGATGTCCAGCAGGATGGCTCCATCCTGAGGACACCGCCTTTGAAGGTCAAGTTGGGTTCTGCCTGGCTTTGGCGCGCATCTTGTCGGCCATGACGGTCATTTCGTCGTACAGCATCTGCGGGTTCTTCTGCTTCATCGCCCAGGCCATGCGCCCCTGTTCGTGAGGCAGGATCATGAACTCACCCTGGGCGACCTGCTGGAAGATGTAGTCAGCGATGTCGGCGGCAGTGATGGGCGAGCTTTCCAGCAACTTGCCTACCTGGACCTTCATGGCCGGGGTCGGACCACGGAAGGAGTCCAGCAGGTTGGTCTGGAAAAACGACGGACAAACCACGTGCACACCGATTTCCTGCTGCGCCAGTTCGACCAGCAGGCTTTCCGACAACGCCACCACGCCAGCCTTGGCCACGTTGTAGTTACTCATGGCCGGTCCCTGCATCAGCGCCGCCATGGAAGCGATGTTGATGATCTTGCCGCGGCTCTTCTCCAGCAACGGCAGGAACGCTTTGCACCCCTTGACCACCCCCATCAGGTTGATCGCAATCTGCCAGTCCCAGTCCTCCAAGGACAATTCACTGAAGAACCCGCCCGAAGCCACGCCAGCGTTGTTGACGATGATGTCGATGCCGCCGAGCTTCTCTTCGCAAGCCTGGGCAAACGCCGTCAACTGACTGTAGTCACGTACATCGCAGCGCTGGACAAAGCCGTCGCCGCCGGCGTCGCGCACCAGCCTGAGGGTTTCCTGGAGGCCTGGCTCACTGACATCCGACAAGGCCAGGCGCCAGCCTTCGCGGGCCCAGCGCAGCGCGATTTCGCGGCCCAGGCCCGAGCCGGCACCGGTGATCATCATGCGATTTTGCATAGGAAACAGCCTTTGTTCCGGGAGAGATGGGCCGAGTGTAGCGAAGGAGCCAGCGGGACCCACGCTCCATCAGATTGCTGAATGGCGGGGGCAAACCACAAAGGGTTTTGATTGAAGGAATGCTTCTGTAGCGAGCCATTCAGTCACTGAAAAAACTTTGAATCTTTTACAGGACGTTACGGTCGGACTTATTAAGCCGCCCGGATTTAATGCAGCGTGCTGGCAGTTGAAAGTTGTATCACTCCAAAACTGACCAATAAGGAAATCAACAATGGGCACAATACTCATCATTATCCTGATCCTCCTGCTGATCGGCGGCCTGCCGGTCTTCCCGCACTCCAGAAGTTGGGGTTACGGCCCGTCCGGCATCATCGGCGTAGTGTTGGTAGTGCTGTTGATACTGCTGTTACTGGGCAAGATATAAATCAATGGCAAAAAAAAAGAGGCCTTTTTCAAGGCCTCTTTTTTATTTGCCGATCATCAGTCCGGTTTTCCATCCACTACGCCAGCGGTGTTATCCAGCAGGCTCTTGGTAGCGGTTTGCAGGAAAGACTCGAGCTTGAGCTTCATCTGGACGCTATCGGGTGCATCCGGAATGGCTTCCGCACGGGGGTTGGCCCCCAGTTCATAGCGGAACATCTTCGGCCCCATTTCTTTCTCCTTTGGCAGTACCAGGATCCGATCGCCCTGGATTATTGCCGTAGTCTGATCACTGCCCGACGGCTTGATCACACCGAAACCGGTATCGCCCTGTGGCAGGTTCAACAGGTCACGCCCCCAGCATTGGTGGCGTACCTGTCCGCCGATACGCCCCATGATGGTGGGGACGATGTCGACCTGGGTACCCACGGTGTGGTTACGCTGGCCGAATTTTTCCTGGACACCCGGACCAATCAACAACATCGGCACGTTGAAGCGGCCCAGATCCATCTCGGTGATCTGGCGTTCGTTGCCGAAACCGTGGTCGCCCACCACGACGAACAGCGTTTCCTTGAAATAAGGCTCCTTGCGTGCCTTCTCGAAGAACTGGCCCAGCGCCCAGTCCGAATAGCGCATGGCGGTCAGGTGTTCGTTCAGGCTGCCACGGTCGGTGACCCGCTCCACCGGCAGCGGCGTCGGCAGTGCATACGGCGTGTGGTTGGACAGGGTTTGCAGCAAGGCATAGAACGGCTTGCCGTTTTCCCGCGCCTTGAGCTCGATCAGGCCACGGTCGAACATGTCCTGGTCGGACACGCCCCAGGTCGGATCGGAAAACACCGGGTTGACGAAGTCGTTACGCCCGATGAAGTTGGTCATGCCCTGGCTGCTGAAGAAACCCGACTGGTTGTCCCAGGCAAAATCACCGTTGTAGACATATACGTCGTCGTAGTCACGAGCACTGAGCAGTTGCGGCAGGCCCGACAGCTTGTGGCTGCCTTCCGGCGTCTGCATCAGGTATTCGAAACCGGGCAGGTTCGGGAAGCACGCCATGGTGGCGAACATGCCTTGGTGAGTGTGGGTGCCGTTGGAGAAGAAACGGTCGAACAGCAGGCCTTCCTTGGACAGCTTGTCCAGGTAAGGCGTGATGTTGCCCGGTGCGCCCAGGGCGCCTACCGAGTGACCGGCCATGCTTTCCATGAGAATCACGACCACGTTCTTGATCGGCAGCGTCTTGTCGGCTGGCGGCGTGTAGTCGCGACGCACCGCAGCAGTGGCGGTATCCACCAACTTGTCGTCGGGCAACACCAGCATGTCACGCACAGTCTGCTGGGCCAGTGGCTGTTCGAGGGTGGCTTTCCAGATGTTGTCACGGTCTTCGGACATGCGGCTCTTGGCCGCCGCCACCAGCGACAGCGTGCCGTTGAGGCCCAACTGGTTGGCGAAGTTCGAATCGGTGGTATAGACATCGCCCCAACGCAGCGGCGGACCTTGACGCAAGGTGCCACGGGCCGCGACCACAGCCACCAGCAGGCAAACGATGAACACCGCCACCCGGCCGTACCATGGGGCGATCTGGCGGGTGCCGATGCTGCCGCCGCTGAACGGCCCGCGCGGGCGGGTTGCACGGTCCGCGCCCTTGAACGCCAGGCTCAGGATGATGGTGCCGCCGGCCCAGGCCAGCAGGTAGCGCACCACCGGGAATCCATACCAGAGCATGCTCATCACGGTTTTCGGGTCTTCCTTCACATACTGGAAGACCAGGCCGTTGAGGCGCTGGTGGAACTCACGGTAGAAGTCCATCTCCATCAGGCCCAGGAACAGCGCGATGCTGGAGGTGACGGTCAGCCAGAAACGAAAGAAACCTCGGGCCGCCATGGCGCGAGCGCTGAACAGCGCCAGTAGCAGCGGAACGCAGAGGTAAACCACCAGGCGCAGGTCAAAACGCAAGCCATTGG
Organism: Pseudomonas sp. SJZ078; assembly: GCF_007828255.1. Lineage (NCBI taxonomy): Bacteria > Pseudomonadati > Pseudomonadota > Gammaproteobacteria > Pseudomonadales > Pseudomonadaceae > Pseudomonas > Pseudomonas sp. SJZ078. Next base: position 9,132 of record NZ_VIUG01000012.1, read on the forward strand.
CGAAGGCTTCGACGAAGGTCGTGGCCGGGGTGTCGAGGATCATTTGGCGGTTATAGACCAACAGCGCCACGCGCAGCAGGCTGAACATCACCATCATCACCAGGGCGCAGAGCAATGTGTAGGCCAGGTGCGATTTGACGGTCGGTTGCAGCAGGCGATGCGTGCTTCGCTGCTGACTCAGGGCATCCGGGATTGCCATGTCGTTTGAGGACCCTATTGGAGTTGGAGTGACAAAAAGTACAAAGGCGCACCCGCCATTGGCCAAAGCCTGGCCCGGGGTTTGCGCAAGAGCGCAGATGTTGCACGAACGGCTAAGGCATTGCCATTAAATAACCGACGGCAATAAAGGCGCGAGGGATTGTCCGCAAGATTTTGTGAAAATTTCGTTCAATGAATATCTGGAAACACAAAATGCCCGAACCAACCTCAATAACAAGCCGCCCCTATTGTGACGAGGGGATTTATCCCCTTGCCACAAAAAGCCCCGCAGGCTCACCGATCAGTCGTTACTCGGCTTGTTTATCGCCTGCAACACGTACTGGGGCATGGCAAACGCACCGAGGTGAATCTCAGGGTTGTAGTAGCGGGTGACAATGCCGCTGCCAATGAACCGCTCATGCAGGGTTTCACGGGAGAGCTTGCGGTAAGCGCTGTCGGTCGAGCCCCAGGCGAAAGTCATGGCGCCACCGATGTAGGTCGGCACGGCTGCCTGGTAGAAGTGCCAGTCGGCAAACAGGCCTCGCAGGCGGCCGGCGGTGGTCTGCACTTCGCCCAACTGCATGAACGGCGTGCCGTTCTGGGTCACCAGGATGCCGCCGTCGTTCAGGCAGCGATGGCAAGCCTGGTAGAAGTTTTCCGAGAACAGCACTTCACCCGGGCCGATCGGGTCGGTGGAGTCGGAAATAATGACGTCGAACTTCTCTTGAGTGGTGGAGACGAAGCGCATGCCATCATCGATCACCAGGTTCAGTCGCGGGTCGTCATAGGCGCCCTTGGAGTGGTTGGGCAGGAATTCCTTGCACATGTCCACCACGGTGCCGTCGATTTCCACCATGGTGATGTGCTCGACACCCATGTGTTTGGTCACCTCACGCAACATGCCGCCATCACCGCCACCGATGATCAGCACCCGCTTGGCCTTGCCATGAGCCAGTATGGGCACATGGGTGAGCATCTCGTGGTAGATGAACTCATCGGCTTCGGTGGTCTGGATCACGCCATCGAGCGCCATCACCCGCCCCATGCGCGGGTTCTCGAAGATCACCAGGTGCTGGTGCTCGGTACGCACTTCGTGGAGCAGCTTGTCCATCCAGAAACGTTGGCCGTAGCCTTCGTAGAGGGTTTCCAGGTAGTCGCCGGTCGGGGTGGTCGTCATGGTCAGGTGCTCCGATAGCTCACAAAGGCGCGCATTCTACGACGATGGGGATGACAGGTCGAACCTTGAACGCCTGGCCAGACAAAGATCCTGTGGCGAGGGAACTTGCTCCCTGGCCACAGGATCAGCATCGCTCGTCAGTGGAACTGGCGCCCCAGTCCACCCGGCACGCCTTCGATGGTGGTGTCTTCCCACGGCCCGTTCGGGCTGACAGAGCGGCTCCAGCCGTTGTTCCAGCGATAGTAGGTGCGTTGGCGGTAGAAGGTGTTGGGCTGGTTATCCAGCACATAGACCCCAAGCTTAGCGTCCCAGTGGCTGTTGCCCCCAGGCGGTGGGGCGAAACTGGCGGAAGTGCGCGGCAGCGGCTTGGCCGGCTTGTTCGGGGTGGCCGGTTTGCCCGGGGCGGTGGACGGCACCGGTTTGGTGGTCGGCGTCGAAGGCGGAATCGGTGGCAGCGGCGTCGTGGGCTCCGGCGGACGATGGACCGCACAAGCGCTCAGGCCCAGGACGAGCGTCAACAGAGTGATACGAGCGATGGCGGTCATGGAGTAAATTCCTGTCATTGGTCCGGGCTGTCGATGGTCAGTTGTTGCGGCGTCGTGGTACTGCTGGCCAGGGGTTGGCTGCGGCCGATCCATTCACCGGAAGTCGGTTGCCCGGCCCGGGAGATACGCGCCACCAGTTGGACTTCAGGGAAGTTCGACAGTTTCAGTTGCGGCATCATTGCATCCGCGTCCCCCAGCTCGACGCTGACGGGCAGGTCGGCGACGGTCAGGCGCTTGGCCGCCAGCGGCGCCGGCGGACCGGAAACGGCACGGGCAAAGATGAATACGCTGTCGCCAGGCTGCACCTTGGCCTTGAGGGCCGGCGCCAGGTCGACACGTACCTTGAGCAGTGCGCCGGCCTTGACCGTCGGAACCTGAGCCACCTTGCCGCCACTGGCTTGCAGCTTCTCGGTGGCACGGGCAATGCCGCCTTGCAGCGCCTCGCGGGATTTGTCGCCCTCCGGCAGTTGCGCCAGCAGGCGCCCCCAGAAGTCGATTGCGTCCTGATAGCGCTCGCCTTCAAACGCGGCGATGCCCAACAGGCCCAGGCTGGTGACTTCCTTGGGATCGAGTTTCAGGGCCTCGTCGGTCAAGGCCTGGACCTTGTCCGACCATTTCTTGCCGTCGGTAAAATACTGCGCCTGGGCCCACTGCCCCAGCAGCTCGGGCTGCCGCCCCGCCAACGCCACGGTGCGCTCGAAGATCTTCGCCGCATCCGCCGGCCGATCCTGGGCCATGTAGGTACGCCCGAGGAAATACAAGCCCTCGGCGGAATTCGGTTGTGCCGCCACCGCCCTTTCCAGGCGCTGGGTCATTTCTTCCATCGATTGCGGCGCCTGGGCGAATTCGCGGGTCAGTTCGACTTTGTCGCTCGCGCCGAAATGCAGGTACAGGCCCAGACCCAGCACCGGCACCAGCACAGCGGCGAGCAACGGCAGCGGCTTGCCCATGCGGGATTCGCGCGGCGCCTCGGCACCCTCGGTATCGGCGAGCAGTTCCCGGGCGGCTTCGGCACGGCCCGTGTCCAGTTGCGCGGCGTTGAGCACGCCCTCCGCCTGCTCGGCCTGCAACTCGGCGACACGCTCCTGGTACAGCGCCACGTTGAGCGCGGTGCGGTCCTCTTCCCGCTGGGCACGACGAACCCGCAGCACGGGGATCAACAGAAAACTCAGGGCAATCAGGAGAAGCAGACCTGCGGCGAGCCAGAAATCAATCATGCTTGGTGTTATCCAACAGTTGGTCGAGGCGCTGGCGCTCTTCGACGGAAAGCGTGTCCGGGGCGGCGGTGCGCTGCACCCGGCGGCGGCGCACGAGCAGCGCGATGACGACGAAGCCGCCGAGCAACAACCCGGCGGGGCCAAACCAGAGCAGTGCGGTCTTGGAGGTCAGGGCCGGGTTGTAACGCACGAACTCACCGTAGCGATCCACCATGAAGTCGATGATCTGCTGGTTGTCCTTGCCCTCGCCAAGCATGCGGAAGATTTCCTTGCGCAGGTCAGCGGCAATCGGGGCATTGGAGTCGGCGATGTCCTGGTTCTGGCACTTGGGGCAGCGCAGCTCCTTGGTCAGCTCGCGAAACCGCTCGCGCTCGCCTTCGTTGGCGAATTCGTAGGTGTCGATGGCGGCATGGGCAACACCAGCGAGACTCAACCCCAGGATGACGGCGGCTAACCAACGCTTCATGGCTTGGCCTCGTCCACCAGTGCCTGGTATTTGCCAGCCAGTTTCTCCCGCCAGACCTGCTCGTCGATTACCCCGACGAACTTGTCACGGATGATGCCCTTGGCGTCGATGAAGAAGGTTTCCGGAGCCCCATAGACCCCAAGGTTCAGGCCCAGGGAGCCCTCTTCATCACGAATGTCCAGTTGATATGGGTTGTGGAACTCGGCGAGCCACTTCAAGGCATCGACGTTGACATCCTTGTAATTGATGCCGTAGATCGCCACGCCTTTCTCGGCCAGCTTGTTCAGCACCGGGTGCTCGACCCGGCAGGAAATGCACCAGGTGCCCCACACGTTGACCAGTGCCGGCTTACCCAGCAGATCAGCGCGGGTCAGGGTCTTGTCGCCCTGCACCGAAGGCAGGGTGAATTCCGGAAACGGTTTGCCGATCATCGCCGAAGGCAATGCGGAGGGGTCCAGGAAAAGCCCCCGATACAGAAAGATTGCCACCACTATGAACAGCGCCAGCGGCAATACCATTAACCAACGTTTCATGCAGTGGCTCCCGTCACGCCCAGGGCTTCGCGCACCCGGGTTTTCACCTTGACCCGATAACGCCGATCCAGCGCCGCCAATGCCCCACCCAGCCCGGTGAGCAGACCGCCGAACCAGATCCAACGCACGAACGGCTTGACGTGCACCCGCACCGCCCAGGCGCCGTCGCCCAGGGACTCACCCAGGGCCACATAGAGGTCGCGGGTGAAACCGGCGTCGATGCCGGCCTCGGTCATCACCGAGTTCTGCACGGTGTACAGGCGTTTCTCGGGATGCAGTACCGCCACTTCCTGGCCGTCACGGATAACCCGCACCGTGCCTTTATCGGACGTGAAGTTCGGACCTTCGAAATGTTTGGCGCCTTCGAACATGAATTGGTAACCGGCCAGTTCCATGACCTCCCCCGGTGCCAGGCGCAGGTCGCGTTCGGCGCTGTTCTGAGTGGACAACACCACACCCAGGGCGCAGACGGCGATGCCCAGGTGAGCAACCTGCATGCCCCAGTAGCTGCGGGTCAGGGTTGCCAAGCCCTTGACCAGGCCTTTATGGCGGGTCTTGTCGAAGATGTCCCGTACACCGGCGAGCAATACCCAGGCGGCCAGCACGAAGGTCGCCAGCACGGCCCAGTTGAAATCGCCATAAGCGATTCCGGCCACCACGGCCAGGCCGGCAGTGCCCAGCAGCACCGGCGTCAGCATACCCAGCAGCCACTTGACCGGAGTGTCTTTCCAGCGCACCAGCACACCGACCGCCATCACCACCATCAGGATTGCCATCAGCGGAATGAACAGCGCATTGAAGTACGGCGGCCCGACCGACAGCTTGGCGCCGGAGAGCGCATCGAGCACCAGCGGATACAACGTTCCCAGCAGGATCATCGATGCGGCCACCACCAGCACCAGGTTGTTGCCCAACAGCAGCGTCTCTCGAGACCAGAGGTTGAAGCCGACCTGGCTCTTGACCACGGGTGCCCGCAAGGCGAACAACGTCAGCGAACCGCCGACCACGAACAGCAGGAACATCAGGATGAACACGCCGCGCTCGGGGTCCGAGGCGAAAGCATGCACCGACGTCAGCACGCCGGAACGCACCAGGAAGGTCCCCAACAGGCTCAGGGAAAACGCGGCGATCGCCAGCAGCACGGTCCAGCTCTTGAACACGCCACGCTTTTCCGTGACCGCCAGGGAGTGAATCAGTGCCGTGCCCACCAGCCAAGGCATGAACGAGGCGTTTTCCACCGGATCCCAGAACCACCAGCCGCCCCAGCCCAGCTCGTAGTAGGCCCACCAAGAACCGAGGGTGATGCCGATGCCGAGGAAGGCCCAGGCGACGATGGTCCATGGGCGCGACCAGCGTGCCCACGCGGCATCGAGGCGACCACCCAGCAACGCGGCGATGGCAAAGGCAAACGCCACGGAAAAGCCGACGTAGCCCATGTAGAGCATCGGCGGGTGAACGATCAGGCCGATATCCTGTAGCAACGGATTGAGGTCGCGGCCGTCCATCGGCATCTGCGGCAGGATCCGCGCGAACGGGTTGGACGTGACGATCAGAAACAGCAGGAAGCCAGTGCTGATCATGCCCATGACCGCCAGCACCCGGGCGAGCATCACCTGGGGTAACTGCCGGGAGAACACCGAGACGGCGAAAGTCCAGCCGGCGAGAATCAAGGCCCAGAGCAGCAGCGAACCTTCATGGGCGCCCCACACCGCACTGAACTTGTAATACCAGGGCAAGGCGCTGTTGGAGTTACTCGCGACGTAGGCCACGGAAAAATCGTCGGTCATGAAGGCGTAGGTCAGGCAACCGAAGGCGAACACCATGAAGGCGAACTGACCCCACGCCGCCGGCTGGGCCAGGCTCATCCACAGGCGGTCGCCGCGCCAGGCACCGAGCAGCGGCACCACGGCCTGCACCAGGGCCAGGCACAGGGCCAGGATCATCGCCAGGTGGCCCAACTCGGGAATAAAAATGCCAGTGCTCATCAATCAGCCCTCCTTCACGGGAGCGGGTGCCGACTGACCACTGTCTTTAAGAGCCTTGGTCACCTCCGGCGGCATGTATTTTTCGTCGTGCTTGGCCAGCACTTCGTCGGCCACCACCACGCCGTCGGCGTTGAGCTTGCCCAGGGCGACGATGCCCTGTCCTTCACGGAACAGGTCCGGGAGGATGCCGCGATAGGTGATGGTCACGGTCTTGTTGAAGTCGGTGACGTTGAACTTCACGTCCAGCGAATCCCCGGAACGGACCAGCGAGCCCTTCTCCACCATGCCGCCGGCGCGAATACGCTTGGCTAGGGGCGCTTCGCCGTTGGCGATCTGGGTCGGGGTGTAGAACAGGTTGAGGTTCTCCCGCAGAGCACTCAGGGCCAGGCCGACCGCGGCACCGACCCCCACCAGGATCGCCAGGATGATGACGAGACGTTTTTTACGCAGCGGATTCACTGACCATTCTCCCGGCGCAGACGACGCGCCTCTTGTTGCAGATACCGCTTGCGGGCCAGGATCGGCACCGCCACATTGAGGGCCAGCACCGCCAGGCAGATGCCATAGGCCGACCAGACATACAGGCCATGATGGCCCATGGCGAGGAAATCGCCGAATGAAGCGAAACTCATCGAGCGGCCTCCAGGCTGTTCTGTACTTCGGCCTTCACCCAACTCGCCCGGGCTTCGCGCTTGAGCACTTCCAGGCGCATGCGCAGCAACAGCACCGCGCCGAAGAAACAGTAGAAACCCAACGCGGTGAGCAACAGCGGCAGCCACATTTCCATGGGCATCGCCGGTTTCTCGGTCAGCTTGAACGTGGCGCCCTGGTGCAGGGTGTTCCACCACTCCACCGAGTACTTGATGATCGGGATGTTGATCACCCCGACAATCGCCAGCACCGAGCAGGCCTTGGCGGCACTCTCACGATTGCTGATGGCGTTGCCCAGCGCAATAAGACCGAAGTACAGGAACAGCAGGATCAGCATCGACGTCAGTCGGGCATCCCAGACCCACCACGAGCCCCAGGTCGGCTTGCCCCAGATGGCTCCGGTGACCAACGCCACGGCGGTCATCCAGGCGCCGACGGGCGCGGCGCACTGCAGGGCAACGTCGGCCAGCTTCATCTTCCAGACCAGGCCGACCACGCCGCATACCGCCAGCATGACGTAGATCGACTGGGCGAGCATCGCTGTCGGCACATGGATGTAGATGATCCGGAAGCTGTTGCCCTGCTGATAATCCGGCGGCGCGAACGCCAGGCCCCAGACCACGCCGATGCCAATCAGCAGCAGTGCGGCAATGCTCAGCCAGGGCAATAATTTGCCGCTGATGCCGTAGAACCATTTGGGTGAGCCGAGCTTATGAAACCAGGTCCAGTTCATTGCTGTTTCCATCACGGTTGCGGCGCGCTGTCACACGCCGCGGGTCTGCCTTAACTTCACAGGAAGTGGTCGTTTTTTGACCAGGCCTCATTATTATTCGCCGACGCTGATCTTCAGGCCAGCAGCTATTGCAAAGGGTGTCAGGGTTATCGCCAGGGCGGTCAGGCTCCCAAGCCAGAGCAGATAACCGGTCGCCGGCATGCCTTGCAAGGCAGCTTGCAAGGCGCCACTGCCGAGGATCAACACCGGGATATACAGCGGCAGGATCAGCAACGCCAGCAACAGGCCGCCGCGCTTCAAGCCCACCGTCAACGCCGCCCCCACCGCACCGAGCAGGCTCAGCACCGGTGTACCCAGCAGCAACGAGACCAGCAGAACCGGCATGCACGCAGCAGGCAACCCCAGCATCATCGCCAGCAGCGGCGAGAGCAATACCAGCGCCAGTCCGGAAAAAACCCAGTGTGCCAGTACCTTGGCCAAAACCAGAAGGGCCAGGGGGTGCGACGAAAGGACCCACTGTTCCAGGGAACCGTCTTCGAAATCACTGCGGAAAAGCCCGTCCAGCGAGAGCAGGACCGACAAAAGCGCCGCCACCCAGACCAGCCCCGGCGACAAGGTTTGCAACAATTGAGTCTCCGGTCCGACCGCCAAGGGGAACAACGCGATGACGATCGCGAAGAACACCAGCGGGTTGGCCAGTTCGGCCGGACGACGGAACAGCAGGCGCGCCTCGCGGGCGAGCAACAGGCCAAACACGCTCATACGGCCCAGTTCCCCAGATCAATATTGCGATAACCGGACGGCATCCGGGCCAGGGTGTGGTGGGTGGTCAACAGCACCATGCCACCGCCTTCGCAATGCCTGGCCAGATGCTCCTCGAGTTGTGCCACGCCCTGCTTGTCCAAGGCAGTGAACGGTTCGTCGAGAATCCACAGCAGCGGGCTGTCCAGGTACAACCGGGCCAGTGCCACGCGACGCTGCTGGCCGGCGGACAAGGTATGGCAAGGCACGTCTTCGAAGCCGCGCAGCCCCACCGTGGCCAACGCTTGCCAGATCGCCTCGCGGCCGGCGGGTCGATGCAGCGCACAGAGCCAGCTGAGGTTTTCCTCGGGGGTCAGCAAATCCTTGATCCCGGCGGCGTGCCCGATCCAGAGCAGGTTGCGGGCCAGCTCGCTGCGCTGGTCCTGCAGGGGCCGACCATTGAGCAGCACGTTGCCTGCGGTCGGCTGCATCAACCCGGCCAGAAGCCGCAGCAGGCTGGTCTTGCCACTGCCGTTGGGGCCACTGACCTGCACCATATCGCCAGGCGAGAGTCTCAATTCGAGGTGTTCGAAAAGCAGCCGCAAGTCTCGCTCACAGGCGAGGCCGACAGTTTGCAAGAGAGGACTGGTCAAGGGATCGCGGGCCTTATACGGTTTAAGTCGGCGGTGCAGCGGCCGTTAAAGAGATGCAGCATAGATGCATTGACGGCCTGTTCCACAGAGCTGCGTCAAACAATTGCAAGGTTTTCGCCGCTCCCTGAAAGACGGGCGGCATTATACATGGCATGCCCCCAGGGGGCGTTCTCAATTAGTTCCAGGGTAAGACCGCAGATGACAGGCGACATGAACATCCAGCCGCTGCCCCAGCCCACGGCAACGACGCGTACGCCGGCGGTTGGTGGCGAGCTGCTCAAATTGCTGACGCCGGTCGAAGGCCTGATCGCTGCCGGCCAGACGGCCAGTGCCGAGGTGCTGTCGCTCAAGCAGGCAGACCAGACTTTCCAACTCTTGCTCAAGGTCACCCTGGAAAGTGGTCGCCAGACCACGGTGCAGGCCACCAGCGCCCAGCCGTTGCCACAAGGCACCAGCCTGGCGGTGACGCAGCCGTCCGCCAGCAACCTGGCGATCGCTGTACAACAGTCCGTTGCTTCCAGCGTTGCGACCCTGACCCGGATCGACACCGCGCAACTGCCGGTCGGCACCCTGCTGCAAGGCAAGGTGATTACCAGCCAGGCGTTGCCGCAATTGCCGGGGCAACCGGCGGTGTATCGGTCGCTGGTGAGCCTGCTCAACACCGCCCAGGCCGGCAGCACCCTGGACATCGACAGCCCCCAGCCGCTGCGTATCGGCACGCTGTTGAGCGCCCAGGTGCAGGATGCCCAGACATTGAAATTCATTCCGCTGAGCAACCGCCAGGAACAATTGGCGGTGAGCCAGCAACTGGTGACCCAGGTGAATCGCCAGGGATCGTTGGACAGCCTGATCAGTGCCCTGCAGGCGCTACCCGCCACGGACGAGACCGGCGTCGAGCTGCGTGCCGCGGTAACGCGCCTGCTGGCCAACCTGCCGGATGTACAGCAATTGAGCACGCCCAAAGGCCTGGCCCAGGCCCTGGCTGCCAGCGGTGTATTTCTGGAAAGCAAGCTGCTGGCCGGACAACCTCCGAGCGTAGCCGCGGACCTCAAGGGTGACCTGCTGAAGTTGATCGCCCAACTGACCACGACCCTGCCCGCTTCCACCAATCTCGGCGCAGTCATCGCCGCCAACACCCTGGCCCAGGCCTTGCCCAGCTTCGTGCGCAACGCCCTGGGTACCCTCGGCCAGGTCAGCGCAAAGCCGCAGCCCACCGGTTTCCCCCTACCCTCGCGCCTGCTGAAAGGCCAGGACGATGAAGGCGACCTGGAACACCTGTTGCGCCTCGCCGCCGCCGCCGTATCGCGCTTGCAAAGTCACCAGCTGTCAAGCCTGGAGCAAACCGGCCTGACCGATGACGGTCGCTTGATGAGCACCTGGCAACTGGAAATCCCGATGCGCAACCTGCAGGACATCGTGCCGTTGCAGGTCAAGTTTCAACGGGAGGAAACCCCGCCTCGGGAACAACCCAACGAGCGTCGGGAAGAACGCGAAGCCAAGCAGCAACTCTGGCGGGTCGAGCTGGCATTCGACCTGGAGCCGCTGGGACCGCTGCAGGTCCAGGCGCAATTGCTCAGCGGCAGCCTGTCCAGCCAGTTGTGGGCGGAACGGCCCTACACGGCAAACCTGATCGAACGCAACCTGGCGGCACTGCGCGAGCGCCTGGTGACCTGCGGCGTGAACGTTACAGACCTGGACTGCCATGTCGGCATCCCGCCCAAAGGCCCCAAGACCCGACTCGAACAACGTTGGGTGGACGAAACCGCATGACAACCCACACCGAACCCCGCCAGGCCATCGCCCTCAAATACGACGGCCACCACGCCCCGACCCTCACCGCCAAGGGCGACGAAGCCCTGGCCGAGGAAATCCTGCGGATCGCCCGAGACAGTGAAGTGCCGATCTATGAAAATGCCGAGCTGGTGAAGCTCCTGGCCCGGCTGGAACTGGGGGAGAGTATTCCGCAGGAGTTGTATCTCACCATCGCCGAAATCATAGCCTTTGCCTGGAAACTCAAGGGCAAATTCCCCGAGGGGTTCGACCCGCATGCGCCGAGTGTCGAGAAGGATGTGACGGCGCGCGGGGAGGATTACTGACTGTCGGCGGCGACGCTGAATACGAACAATCTACTCATTGAAGAGAGTCTCGAACTGATCGCTGGCTAGCGACGCGACCGATTTTGAAGTCTGTAAATCCTGTGGGAAATAACTGTCTAAGTTGAAGGAGTCAGCACTCGCTGGGCCGAGAAACAACCCAAACCCTGCTAACCCGTACCCCCAGACATAGCGCAACAGCCGGTTTTTAATGGGCTTGCATCACGAAGCGCGGGGGAACCACTCGCCAGGATATCCACCTGAGCTTCCTACAGCCTGGTTGCGGCTACCAAAATCACTGCCTAAAGTTGGCCTGTCGCCGACATCAGTTGGCGAAGGGTTTCGCAGCCCTTAAGATTGATACCTTGTTCGCCATGTACGGCCGGCTTTCGGTTGCGCATCGTTTCATGGCGGTTGTGCGTGGGAGACCTTCGGGTCTGCCGGGTCTTGGTGTTAATCCTCCGGTCTGCGAACCCGCGCATAACTGCCACCCATCCTGTTTCGCAGCAGAACGGTGGCAATCCAATTTTTATCAGGATTAACACCATGACAACTCAACACACGCTCAACCACTTCACCCCCATGTCTCACTTCGCCACCGAACATCCCATCCTTCTCATTGATGCCAATGCCCCACTGACTGAACTCCACAGCTGCCTGAACGAACGTCTCGAAGCCGTCCTCAAGTATCTCAGTCTCATGGCCTGCACCACCCTGCCCGACTATGCCGAAAACGACGTAAATACAGTCACCAACATTGCTCGGATTCTGGTTCAGGATGTGAGCGATGTGTTTCGGGTAATTGAGGTACGGGGGATGGAGGCATCTGAGGGATAGTTGCGGTTCTAGACATACAACCCGTCTCGGCGGGTTGTTGCTTTTCTGGTTCGTATTTAGAAGCGATAGAAAGCCTTCTGAAAGACGCTCAGTAAGATTTAGGCCTCCACGTTCTTGGTCTTTGTCTTGAATGCAAAATAGCCAATAGCTCTACCGAATTTCACTCAGGAGCAGGCTTTCCAATTTGTCTATAGAATCAGCGCCCATTGAGTAGAATACGTTACGAAAAATGACTCCAAGCGCCTGATCTCAAGGATTTCTGTGCTGGTGACCGAGGAGAGCTGAGGATTTGCGATGAAAATTGAATACCTCGAGATCGAAGGCTTCAAGAGCGCGGTAAACATAGTCCTGCGGGATGTGCCGCCCTTTACAGCTCTAGCCGGCTCGAACGGTGCGGGTAAGAGCAACATTACTGACGCGCTGGCCTTTCTGGGTGCGGTAGTGAAGCGAGGAGCTGCCCAGGCAATACGTGACTTTGGGGGATTCCAGCAGATTCACTGCTTCAAGCATAGGAAGGAAAAACGAACGACGATCTCCTTTGCACTCAGGATAAAGCTCAAAGAAGAGTTGTTCGACTACAGCTTGAAAATATCCGGGATAGATCGGGTACCTCAAGTACTTGAAAGCTTGAAGGTCAACGGCAAACAGGTCATTGACCGCAAGACTAGCAACGAAACGCAGATTGCTTTAAGTGACGCCCAGGGTCTGCAGCTCTTGCCTGAATATGCACAGGACATGACTGCGCTCATGCTGCTCAGCCATTCGCCACTTTATCGCATGCTCACCAATATCCAAGTATTCCGGATCGATCCGCTAGAAGCCAAGGAACCTGACAACTCAACAGCAGACGCTACGACACTCGATAGCCACGGTCGAAACGTGGCAACCATGTTGTCAGTTCTGGAGAAAAACGAACGCTTTCGTGACCAGGTACTGGAATGGATCGAGTTGATAGTTCCGGGAATGGAGAATGTCTCTACCGAGAAGCAAAGGTTGGATGGCTCAACGGTGATCACCTTCAAGGAAGAAGGAACAAAAGCTCGGTTCCCGGCACGGCTGATTTCTGACGGTACGATTTATGCCCTGTGCATCATGACCGCTGTATTAAGCCGTGCAGACAAATCAGGCATCACAATCATAGAGGAGCCGGAACGAGGCATTCATCCGAAAGCTATCGGTGAGCTGGTCCAGTTGATGCGTGAAAATGCGTCCGTGGAGCACCCAGTTCTCATCACCACCCATAGCGAATCCGTTGTCCGGAATCTTGACCTTGTAGAACTGTGGCTCGTGAATAAAGAGGATGGCAAGACCAAGGTCAAATGCGCTTCGGACTCAAGGGTCGATAAAAAAGATATCCCGCTGGACACCGCCTGGCTGGCCAATCTTTTTGATGGAGGCCTGCCATGGTAAAAGTTGGATTCATCGTTGAAGGCGACAGCGAAAAAATCGTTATCGAATCCGCTGACTTCAGAGCGCTTCTGCTGGAAAACGACTTTGAACTGGTCAATCCCGTGGTCAATGCCAAGGGAGGCGGTAATCTTTTACCGCAAAACATCGACGCCTATCTGACGCGCCTGGATCAGCAAGCAGTGGACAGAATCGTTGTGCTTACTGATCTCGAAGATGAAGAATCGGTTGATGTAGTCAGAGCGCGCGTCTCAAACGATCGAATAGATATCACATTTGTCGCTGTAAAAGCATTGGAAGGATGGTTCCTGGCTGACTCAAGTGCAATACGCAAATGGCTTGACGTCCATCACTTCGATGAGCCTCAACCCGAGCAGACACTGAACAAGCCCTGGGACCGCCTCAAAGAAATATCAAATGAGCTTGGCAAACGCGGTCCGGGCAACAAGACCGCGTTTGCAAAGAAGATGGTCAAGCACTATGGCTTCAGCATTCGTCAAGCAGCCTCGCACCCAGAGTGCCCAAGTGCGAAGGAACTTGTCAGCTATTTCACGAGGCAGGGACAAGCCTAAGCACAGGACAACCTGCAAGGCTGAAATCTCTTGCAGCTTGCAGCTTGCCGCTCAAGGCTCTTAGCCACCTCTATGCAACTTGCTCATCAACTCCGCCTCGGCCTGGGTCAAGCCACAGGCCTGGGTCAGTTCGTCGATACTGGCGCCCATGCCCACCAGCCGCGCAGCCTGGGCAAAGGACAAGCTCGAGGGGTCGCGCTGTTCCAGTTGAGCCAGTTTGTCCGGTAACGGGCCGACCACGGCGCGCAGCTCATGGATGGCTTCCCCCATGCGCACGGTACCGTTCTGGTAATCGTCGACACGCTTGGCCAGGTCCCTGATGCGCTGATCGCGCAGCGCATCGCCCTGGGCCTGTTGAGCGGCGACCTGCCGCTGCTCGCGTATGTACGCCAGGAACATCGCCAGCGTGCCTGCCCAGAAAAGAAACAGGACAATGACTGCTACCTCAAGAATCAATCAGATACTCTCCAGTTCCGACCACTCTTCTTCACTCATCATTTTTTCCAGCTCGACCAGGATCAGCAACTCGTTGTTCTTGTTGCAGACGCCCTGGATGAACTTGGCCGATTCTTCGTTACCGACGTTAGGCGCGGTTTCGATTTCCGACTGACGCAAGTAAACCACTTCGGCAACGCTGTCGACCAGGATACCGACCACTTGCTTGTCGGCTTCGATGATCACGATACGGGTGTTGTCATTGACCTCGGTGGAGTTCAGGCCAAAACGCTGGCGGGTGTCGATCACCGTAACCACGTTGCCACGCAGGTTGATGATCCCCAGCACGTAGCTTGGCGCACCCGGTACCGGGGCAATCTCGGTATAGCGCAGCACTTCCTGCACGCGCATCACGTTGATGCCGTAGGTTTCGTTATCGAGTTTGAAGGTGACCCATTGCAGGATCGGATCTTCGGAACCCTTGAGAGACGACGCCTTATCATTCATACCCTGACCCCTCGAAAAACCGCCTGTGGCGGTGTGTTCTGCGCCGTGACGCTGTGCGCCACCGACTGTGTTATTTCGGTTTCTGGACCGGCTTGGTGCCGCCCAGGTGTTTTGCCCCGCCACTGGCGATCAGCTCCGCCAGCTCGGAAACGTCCAGCAAGGCGCACATATGCTCGATCACCGTACCTGCCAGCCATGGCCGTTGCCCTCGATGGCTGCGCCATTTGATCTCGCTCGGGTCCAGGCGCAGGGAACGGCTGACCTGGTGCACCGCCAATCCCCACTCGTAACCTTGTACCGAAATCACGTACTGCAGGCCCTGGCGAAAATCATCGCGATAACGGTCCGGCATCACCCAGCGCGCCGTATCCAATACCTTCAGGTTGCCGGCCTGGCTCGGCAGGATCCCAAGAAACCAATCCGGCTGGCCAAACAACGGTGTCAATTCGTGCCCGGCCAGGGAGTAAATCGACCCCAGGCATACCAGCGGCACCGCCAGGGTCAACCCGGCCACATCGAACAACAGACACTCGAACGGCTCCGCAGCCCAGGCCGGGCGGTCGTCGGTTTCTACCGGCGGCGGTGTGTTGCTCGGTGGCAGATGGACTTCCACCACCGGCGTCACCAGGCCCTGCAACAACGGTGCAACGGTGGAAACCGCAGCCAGCACCGGCGCAGGCGCCTCCATGATTTTCACCGGTGGCCTGGCGGCCGGTGTTTCCACCGCTGCGGCAACCACTGACTTGCGAGCATCACGGGCCTGCTCTTCGAGCACGGCCGCCTGAAACTCATCCAGCACACCTTCGGCTTCGACGGACGCGGGCAGCGCCTCGGGCACGCTCGGCTCCGGTGGCAATTCTTCGGTCGCTTCCTGCAACAGCCCATCCAGGTAGGACTGCAAGGCCATTTGCGGACGCGAGGTTGTCTTGATCGGGCGGTTCATGAAAACAGTGCACCGCATATAAACGTTATCGGCATGAGTGCCATCAGACTTGAGCCTGCAGAGCGTTTGGAAGCGTTCAATCAGGCCACCTGCTGGGGAACAAGTTGCTGGGCCAGCAGGTGCTTGAGCAAGGCCCGGTAGGCCAGAACGCCACGGCTCTTGCCATCGAACTGGGAGGGGGTCACACCGGCGCGGCTGGCATCGCGCAAACGCGTGTCGACCGGGATGTAGCCCTGCCAGATTTCATCCGGGTACATGTCCCGCAATACGCGCAAGGTTCCCATGGACGCCTGGGTACGGCGGTCGAACAAGGTCGGCACGATGTTGAACGGCAGCGACTGTTTGCGTGAGCGGTTGACCATCGCCAGGGTGTTGACCATCCGCTCCAACCCCTTGACCGCCAGGTGCTCGGTCTGCACCGGGATCACCAGTTGCTGACTGGCCGCCAAGGCATTGACCATCAACAGGCCCAGCAGCGGCGGACTGTCGATGATTGCGTAATCGAAATCCTGCCACAGCTGCGCCAGACTCTTGGCGATCACCAGGCCCAAGCCGCCCTGCCCCGGCGACTGCCGCTCCAGGGTGGCCAGGGCGGTGCTCGACGGCAACAGCGAAATCCGCTCGTCGCTGGTGGACAGCAGCAATTGCCCCGGCAAACCCTCAGGCACATGGCCCCGATGCAGGAACAAGTCGTAGTTGCTGTGCTCCAGGCTATCGGGATCGTAGCCGAAATAGCTGGTCATCGAGCCATGGGGGTCCAGGTCGACGAGGACCACACGCTTGCCCGCCTCGGCCAGTAATCCGGCTAAAGCGATGGAAGAAGTGGTTTTACCCACCCCACCTTTTTGATTGGCAACTGCCCAGACTCTCATTCGGATCGTTCCTCCCGGCCGAAACAGGCTCGACCGAGAAATAGCTCGGTTATAAAGCGGGTGACGGAGAATTGACGGCGCTCTGTCTTCCCGGTGTCTTGACCGGGGTCGGTGCAGTTTGTGTGCCAGCCCGCTTCAATGCCGCATCCGGCTTTGCGTTGGCCGTACCGGTACCGGTCAGGCTGCGGCGTACATCGAGGTTGCGCGACACCACCAGTACGACGCGCCGATTTTTCGCCCGCCCTTCGACGGTGGCGTTGTTGGCCACCGGTTGGAACTCGCCATACCCCACCGACGCCAGGCGTCCGGGGTTCACACCCTGCATCGCAAGCATGCGGACAATGCTCGCCGAGCGGGCCGAAGACAGCTCCCAGTTGGTCGGGTACTGCGCGGTGCGAATCGGCTGGTCGTCCGTAAACCCCTCCACATGGATCGGGTTGTCGAACGGTTTCAGGATCGCTGCCACCTTGTCGATGATGTTGAACGCCATGTCGCTGGGCATGGCGTCGCCGCTGCCGAACAACAGGCTGGAGTTGAGTTCGATCTCTACCCACAGCTCGTTGCCGCGCACGGTCATCTGGTTGGAACTGATCAGGTCACCGAATGCCGCGCTGATGTCATCGGCGATGCTTTTCAACGGATCGCTGCCACCGGCAATGCCGGCATCGACCTGTTCGGCGTCGCGGACCAACGGCTTGGCCGGTGTGGTCGTCTTGGGCCGCTCGTCGCCAATGGGAATCGGCTTGAGGGCGCGGTCCGAGTCGGTAAATACACCAATCAACGCTTCGGAGATGACCTTGTATTTACCCTCGTTGACCGAGGAGATCGAATACATGACCACGAAAAAGGCGAACAGCAATGTGATGAAGTCGGCGTAGGACACCAGCCAACGTTCATGATTGACGTGCTCTTCATGATGCCTGCGACGCGCCATGGTCCATTACTCCCATTAGTCCATGAAGCCCTGGAGCTTCAGTTCAATGGAGCGCGGGTTTTCACCTTCGGCGATCGACAGGATTCCTTCCAGCAACATTTCGCGATAACGCGACTGGCGCAAGGCAATGGACTTGAGTTTGGCGGCAATCGGCAACAACACCAGGTTGGCACTGGCCACGCCATAGATAGTGGCGACAAACGCCACGGCGATGCCGCTACCCAGCTGCGAGGGGTCGGCCAGGTTGCCCATCACATGGATCAGGCCCATCACCGCACCGATGATGCCGATGGTAGGTGCGTAACCACCCATGCTTTCGAAAACCTTGGCTGCTTCGATGTCGCGGCTTTCCTGGGTGTAGAAATCCACTTCCAGGATGCTGCGGATGGCTTCGGGTTCGGCGCCGTCCACCAGCAATTGCAGACCTTTTCGCGCGTAGTTGTCCGGCTCGGCATCCGCCACGCCTTCCAGGCCAAGCAGGCCTTCCTTGCGAGCGGTCAGGCTCCAGTTCACGACGCGATCGATACCGCCGGCCAGGTCGACCCGTGGCGGAAACAGAATCCAGACCAATACCTGTATGGCACGCTTGAACGCACTCATGGGCGACTGCAACAGCGCGGCGCCGATGGTGCCACCGAGCACGATCAACGCGGCTGGGCCGTTGGCCAGGGCGCCGAGATGACCGCCCTCCAGATAGTTGCCACCAATGATGGCGACGAACGCCATGATGATACCGATCAGACTGAGGACATCCATTACAGGCACGCCTCGACCAGGTTTTTACCGATGTCGTCCAGCCCGTACACCGCGTCGGCCAGGTCCGCTTTGACAATCGCCATCGGCATGCCGTAGATCACGCAACTGGCTTCGTCTTGGGCCCAGATCGCACTACCGCCCTGCTTGAGCAGGCGCGCGCCTTCGCGACCGTCGGCGCCCATGCCGGTCAACACCACCGCCAGAACTTTGTCACCGTAGGATTTGGCTGCGGAACCGAAGGTAATGTCCACACAAGGCTTGTAGTTCAGGCGCTCGTCGCCTGGAAGGATTTTCACCGCGCCGCGACCGTCGACCATCATCTGTTTGCCACCCGGGGCCAGCAACGCCAGGCCCGGCCGCAGGACATCGCCGTCCTCGGCTTCCTTGACGCTGATATTGCACAACTTGTCCAGGCGCTCGGCGAACGCCTTGGTGAAGGCAGCGGGCATATGCTGGATCAACACGATGGGGGCCGGGAAGTTGGCCGGCAACTGGGTCAGGACCCGTTGCAGCGCCACCGGACCACCGGTGGACGTGCCGATGGCAACCAGCTTGTAGGCCTTGCGCTTGGGTGCCGGCGACGCGCTACTCGCCGAGGCCGGGGCCGGGGCCGGGCGTGTAGGCGCAGGGGCCGGGGCACTGCGTACCGGGGGCGGATTGAAGCTGCCCGACGACGGCGCAGGACTCGGTGCAGCCACAGGCGCGGGAGCCGCTGGAGTGTAGGCACTCACGCGGCGGTTGCTGCGGGAAATGCTGTGGACCTTCTCGCACAGCAACTGCCGGACCTTGTCGGGGTTGCGTGAGATGTCCTCGAAGTTCTTCGGCAGGAAATCCACCGCCCCGGCGTCCAGCGCGTCGAGGGTGACACGGGCGCCTTCGTGGGTCAGGGAGGAAAACATCAATACCGGAGTCGGGCAGCGCTGCATGATATGCCGCACGGCCGTGATGCCGTCCATCATTGGCATCTCGTAGTCCATGGTAATCACGTCCGGCTTGAGTGCCAGGGCCTGATCGATTGCCTCTTTGCCATTGGTCGCGGTACCGACGACTTGAATCGTCGTGTCCGCCGAGAGAATTTCCGAGACGCGGCGGCGGAAGAACCCCGAATCGTCCACCACCAGGACTTTAACTACCATAAACACTCCGTTAGACGAGGCGCGGCACTGGGCCGCGCCCCTCCAGAATCAAATACGCCGCGCGGCGTAACGCTTGAGCATGCTCGGTACATCGAGGATCAGCGCGATGCGGCCGTCGCCGGTGATGGTGGCGCCGGACATGCCCGGGGTGCCTTGGAGCATTTTGCCCAGCGGCTTGATGACCACTTCTTCCTGGCCCACGAGCTGGTCGACGACGAAGCCGATCCGCTGGGTGCCCACCGAAAGGATCACCACGTGGCCCTCGCCCTGCTCCACATGCGCTGCGGAGCTGACCAACCAGCGCTTGAGGTAGAACAACGGCAGCGCCTTGTCCCGCACGATCACCACTTCCTGGCCGTCCACCACGTTGGTACGCGACAGGTCGAGGTGGAAGATCTCATTGACGTTGACCAGCGGGAACGCGAACGCCTGGTTGCCGAGCATCACCATCAGCGTTGGCATGATCGCCAGGGTCAGCGGAACCTTGATGAGGATCTTCGAGCCCGAGCCCTTGACCGAGTGGATGTTGATCGAACCATTGAGCTGGGAAATCTTGGTTTTCACCACATCCATGCCCACACCACGACCCGACACGTCGGAAATCTCGGTCTTGGTCGAGAAGCCGGGAGCGAAGATCAGGTTGTAGCACTCGGTATCGCTCAAGCGGTCGGCAGCGTCTTTGTCCATCACGCCGCGCTTGACGGCGATGGCACGCAACACTTCCGGGTCCATGCCTTTGCCGTCGTCGGAGATCGACAGCAGGATATGATCGCCCTCTTGCTCGGCGGCCAGGATCACCTTGCCGCTGCGGACCTTACCCGCGGCTTCGCGCTCTTCCGGCGATTCAATGCCATGGTCGACCGCGTTGCGCACCAAGTGGACCAGCGGGTCGGCCAGGGCCTCGACGAGGTTCTTGTCGAGGTCGGTATCCTCACCCACCAGTTCCAGATTGATTTCTTTCTTGAGCTGGCGAGCCAGGTCACGTACCAGGCGCGGGAAGCGCCCGAAAACTTTCTTGATCGGCTGCATCCGGGTCTTCATGACCGCGGTCTGCAGATCGGCCGTGACCACGTCGAGGTTCGACACGGCCTTGGACATGGCTTCGTCCTGGCTGTTGAGGCCCAGGCGCACCAGGCGGTTACGCACTAGCACCAGCTCGCCAACCATGTTCATGATCTCATCCAGGCGCGCGGTGTCAACCCGAACGGTGGTTTCGGCTTCACTGGTCGGTTTTTCCGCCGGTGCAGACGTCGCGGCCGGAGCACGGACAGGCGCAGCGGCCGCCGCTGCAGGCTTGGGTGCGGGGGCCGGTGTTTCGGCCTTGGGTTCCGGTGCCTTGGCGGCGGCTTTCGGCGCGGCCTTGGCGGCCGATGCGGCAGTTGGCGCAGCAGAGGCCGTGCCGACTTCGCTGAACTTGCCTTTGCCGTGCAGATCGTCGAGCAGCGATTCGAATTCCTGATCGGTGATCAGGTCGCTGCCGGCCGCTGCGGCGGCAGGCTTGTTCGGAGCCGGCGTAGAGGCAATGGCCGACTCCAGGGCGTCAACGGCGAAAGTCCCCTTGCCATGCAGCTGATCGAGCAAGGCTTCGAATTCATCGTCGGTGATGTCGGAACTGTCGCCCGCGGCTTTCGGCGCGGCTGGGGCTGCCGGCGGGACAACCGCATCGACAGCGAACTGGCCTTTGCCGTGCAACTGATCGAGCAGCGACTCGAACTCTGCATCGGTGATCTCATCGCTGGCCGCGCCGGTATCAGCGGGCGCAGCCGCTACCGGAGCCTGGGTCTGAGTCTGGGCTTCGGCCTTGACGGCACTCAGGGAGTCCAGCAGTTGTTCGAATTCGTTATCGGTAATATCGCCCGATTCCTCGGCGGCCGGCTCCTCGACAATGGGTTCTTCAACCGCGGTCTCGACCGGAGCAGCTTCGTCAGCCGATTGCGGCTCGGCCAGGCGCGACAGCGCAGCGAGCAACTCAGGGGTGGCAGCGGTGATCGGCGAACGATCACGCACCTCGCTGAACATGCTGTTGACCGCGTCCAGCGCTTCCAGCACCACGTCCATCAATTCCGAATCCACGCGACGCTCACCCTTGCGCAGGATGTCGAACACGTTCTCGGCAATATGGCAGCACTCCACCAGCTCGTTGAGCTGAAGGAAGCCGGCGCCTCCTTTTACAGTGTGGAAACCGCGAAAGATTGCGTTGAGCAGATCCGCATCATCCGGCCGGCTTTCCAGCTCGACCAATTGCTCGGACAGTTGCTCTAGAATCTCGCCGGCCTCAACCAGGAAATCCTGAAGGATCTCTTCATCGGCGCCGAAGCTCATTAATGGGGTGCTCCTAAAACAGGGCTAAAATCCAAGGCTGGACAGCAAATCGTCCACATCGTCCTGACCGGACATAACGTCTTCTCTTTTATCGGCATGAATTTGCGGACCTTCACCCTGAGAGAGATGTTTTTGTGGATCTTTTTCGGCAAGCATCGCTTCACGGTCGTGTTCAATGCCCGCAAAGCGGTCGACCTGGCTGGCCATCAACACCAGCTTGAGCAGATTGCCTTCGACTTCGGTGACCAATTGGGTGACGCGCTTGATCACCTGACCGGTCAGGTCCTGGTAGTCCTGGGCCAGCAGAATGTCGTTGAGGTTGCTCGCGACCGCGCGGTTATCGGCGCTGCTGCGTGTCAGAAAACCGTCGACCCGACGCGCCAGGTCGCGGAATTCCTCTGCGCCGACTTCACGACGCATGAAACGGGCCCAGTCGGCGCTCAAGGCCTGGGCTTCATCGCCAAGGCCATTGACCAACGGCGTGGCGCTTTCCACCAGGTCCATGGTGCGGTTGGCGGCGGCCTCGGTCAGCTTGACCACGTAGGACAGCCGCTCGGTCGCGTCGGTGATCTGCGAGACCTCCTCGGCCTGGGGGGTGTTCGGATCGATCTGGAAATTGACGATCGCGCTGTGCAATTCACGGGTGAGCTTGCCGACTTCCTGGTACAGACCACGATCCCGGGTCTGATTGAGCTCGTGGATCATCTGGACTGCATCGCCGAAACGACCTTTCTCAAGGCTGTCGACCAGTTCGCGGGCATGTTTTTTCAGGGTCGATTCGAAATCGCCCATTGAAGCTTCATTATTCTCCATAGCTCCCCCGTGGCGCCGTTAACCGATGCGTTCGAAGATCTTTTCGATCTTTTCTTTCAACGCCTGGGCCGTGAAGGGTTTGACCACATAGCCGTTCACACCGGCTTGGGCCGCTTCGATGATCTGCTCGCGCTTGGCTTCGGCGGTGACCATCAACACAGGAAGGTGCTTGAGTTTTTCATCGGCGCGCACATGGCGCAGCAAGTCGATACCGGTCATGCCGGGCATGTTCCAGTCAGTCACCAGAAAGTCGATGCTCCCGCTATTGAGAACCGGGATGGCAGTGGTGCCATCGTCGGCCTCGACCGTGTTGGTGAACCCAAGGTCACGCAACAGGTTTTTTATGATCCGCCGCATCGTTGAAAAGTCATCAACGATGAGGATTTTCATGTTCTTGTCCAATTCGACCTCCAAGCAGACTTAAACGCGTACAGCACCTGAACGCGCCATTTCAATCAATCCGGTACAGCATCCGACGACGGTCCGGGGCACCCGAACCGACTGTCAGCGCGCTCGCCACTCCCCCAAACGCCCCCGCAAACGGGCGGCGCACTGGCTGTGTAACTGACTGACCCGCGATTCGCTGACCCCCAGGACCTCACCGATTTCCTTGAGATTCAGCTCTTCGTCGTAGTACAGCGCCAAGACCAGTCGCTCACGCTCCGGCAAATTGGCAATCGCATCGGCCAACGCGCTCTGGAAACGTTCGTCTTCCAGGTCACGCGCAGGCTCCATGTGAGTACTCGCGCCGTCCTCGTGCAGCCCATCATGATCGCCGTCCTGCAACAGGTCGTCGAAACTGAACAGGCGGCTGCCCAAGGTATCGTTCAAAATCCCGTAATAATCATCGAGACTCAACTGGAGTTCGGCCGCAACCTCGTGATCTTTAGCGTCTCGTCCGGTTTTCGCTTCAATAGCGCGAATGGCGTCACTGACCATGCGGGTATTGCGATGCACCGAACGGGGTGCCCAGTCGCCCTTGCGGACTTCGTCGAGCATCGCGCCGCGAATGCGGATGCCGGCGTAGGTCTCGAAACTGGCGCCCTTGCTGGCGTCGTATTTGTTCGCCACTTCGAGCAGGCCGATCATGCCCGCCTGGATCAGGTCCTCGACCTGCACACTGGCCGGCAACCGCGCCAACAAGTGATAGGCGATGCGCTTGACCAAGGGCGCATAACGCTCGATCAACTCGTATTGGGCGTCCCGTGCCGATTTCTTGTAGAGGTGGTTGTAACCGCTGGCTGTCATAACACGGGCCCTGCTGTTTGTTGCACGAGACGCTCGACGAAAAATTCCAGATGCCCGCGCGGATTGGCCGGCAGCGGCCAGGTATCGACCTTCTGGGCGATTGCCTTGAATGCCAGCGCGCATTTGGAACGGGGAAAGGCTTCATAGACGGCACGTTGCTTCTGGACCGCCTTGCGTACGCTCTCGTCGTACGGCACGGCACCGACGTATTGCAGGGCAACGTCCAGGAAACGATCGGTGACCTTGGTCAACTTGGCGAACAGGTTGCGCCCCTCCTGCGGGCTCTGGGCCATGTTGGCCAGGACGCGGAAGCGGTTCATGCCGTAGTCGCGGTTCAAGAGCTTGATCAGGGCGTAGGCATCGGTGATGGAGGTAGGCTCGTCACAGACCACCAGCAGCACTTCCTGGGCGGCGCGCACGAAGCTGACGACCGAATCACCGATGCCCGCCGCCGTGTCGATTACCAGCACGTCGAGGTTGTCACCGATGTCGCTGAATGCCTGGATCAGGCCGGCGTGCTGGGCCGGCGTCAGATGAACCATGCTCTGGGTGCCGGAGGCGGCCGGCACGATGCGAATCCCGCCCGGCCCCTGCAGCAGCACGTCACGCAGCTCGCAGCGGCCCTCGATCACGTCCGCCAGCGTGCGCTTGGGTGTGAGTCCCAACAGCACATCGACGTTCGCCAGGCCCAGGTCGGCGTCCAGCAGCATGACCCGTCGGCCAAGCTCTGCCAGAGCCAGGGACAAGTTCACTGACACGTTAGTCTTGCCGACGCCACCTTTGCCGCCGGTCACCGCGATCACCTGTACGGGATGCATGCTGCCCATGTTCGTTCTTTACCTGTCTTACTTAGACGGAGGCCACATTACTGGCTGCGCGTTCACATACGGAACATTGCCTGGCAGACCATCGATGTAGGTACAAAAAGTATTCATGATTACCTCAGCCAACCTGCTTGGTCGGGCTGTGGTAGATATCAGCGAACATATCAGCCATGGCTTCTTCGCTGGGTTCGTCCTGCATTTGCACACTCACGGCACGGCTGACCAGTTGGTGGCGGCGCGGCAGATGCAAATCATCCGGGATCCGCGGCCCGTCGGTCAGGTACGCCACCGGCAGATCGTGACCGATCGCCAGGCTCAAGACCTCGCCCAGGCTTGCCGTTTCGTCCAGCTTGGTCAGGATGCAACCGGCCAGTCCGCAGCGCTTGTAGCTGTGGTAGGCGGCGGTTAGAACCTGTTTCTGGCTGGTGGTTGCCAACACGAGATAATTTTTTGACTTGATGCCGCGTCCGGCCAGGCTTTCGAGCTGCATGCGCAGGGCTGGATCGCTGGCTTGCAGGCCTGCGGTATCGATCAGCACGACGCGCTTGCGCAACAGTGGCTCCAGCGCCTGGGCCAGGGATTGACCCGGATCCACATGGGTCACCGACACGTTGAGAATCCGGCCCAGGGTCTTGAGTTGCTCCTGGGCGCCGATACGGAAGCTGTCCATGCTCACCAGGGCAATGCTCTGGGCACCGTACTTGAGTACATAACGGGCGGCGAGTTTGGCCAGGGTCGTGGTCTTGCCCATGCCGGCCGGGCCGACCATGGCGATCACCCCACCCTCTTCCAGCGGCTCGACTTCCGGCGTGGCAATCATTCGCGCCAGATGCGCCAGCAGCATGCGCCAGGCCTGGCGAGGCTCGTGGATATCGTTGATCAGCGCCAGCAGGTCGCGAGCCAACGGGCCGGACAGGCCAATGCGTTGCAGGCGGCGCCACAGGTTGGCCTGGGCCGGACGGCTGCCTTGCAGTTGGTTCCAGGCCAGGGAGCCGAGCTGGACTTCCATCAGTTCGCGCAGGCTGTTGAGTTCGAAACGCATCGAGTCCAGGGCACGCGGATCGATACCAGGAGCCGGTGCGGCAGGCGCCGGCGCGGGACGGCGCGGCTCGGCCGGGGTCGGCTCGATCAACGGTTCGGCAGCGGTCAGCGGCAGGCCTGCGGTCAACGGCTGACCGGCAAACAATTGACGATTGGTACCCGGGGCCGCCTCGCCTTCGCTGCTGCGCAGACTCAATTCGGCCTGGGCGCTGGCAATGCGCGACTGGGTCTTGCGCAGCTCATCCTCAAGCTCCATGTTCGGAACCCGCGGGGCGAGCGCAGACAGCTTGTAGTCCAGAGCCGCCGTCAGCTCGACACCACCGGCGATCCGGCGGTTGCCGATGATGGCTGCTTCGGCGCCCAGCTCGTCACGGACCAGTTTCATGGCCTGACGCATATCGGCGGCGAAAAAACGCTTCACTTGCATAACCCACTACCTCAGCCGTTGGGCCCTACTGTCGCAACAATGGTCACTTGCTTGTTGTCCGGTATTTCCTGGTACGCCAGCACATGCAGCCCCGGGACCGCGAGGCGACCGAAACGCGAGAGCATCGCACGAATCGGACCCGCCACCAGCAGGATCACCGGTTGGCCTTGCATCTCTTGCCGCTGGGCTGCCTCGATCAACGAACGTTGCAGCTTCTCGGCCATGCTTGGCTCCAGCAGAACGCCCTCTTCCGAGCCTTGCCCTGCCTTCTGAAGACTATTGAGCAATATCTGTTCCAACCTTGGCTCCAGCGTGATCACAGGCAGCTCCGACTCAGTGCCTACAATGCTTTGGACGATTGCACGGGATACGCCGACCCGAACCGCGGCCACCATGGCGGCGGTATCTTGACTCTTGGAAGCGTTGTTGGCGATGGCTTCGGCAATACTGCGGATGTCGCGTACCGGCACCTGTTCGGCCAGCAGCGCCTGCAAAATCTTGAGCAACTGCGACAACGAAACCACACCCGGCACCAGCTCTTCGGCCAGTTTTGGTGAGCCTTTGGCCAACACCTGCAGCAATTGCTGGACTTCTTCGTGGCCGATCAATTCGCTGGAGTGCTTGTACAAAATCTGGTTCAAATGCGTCGCGACTACCGTACTGGCGTCCACCACGGTGTAACCGAGGGACTGGGCCTGGGCCCGCTGACTGATTTCAATCCACACCGCCTCCAGGCCAAAAGCCGGGTCCTTGGCGGTAATGCCGTTGAGCGAACCATAGACCTGACCCGGATTGATCGCCAGTTCGCGGTCCGGATAGATCTCGGCTTCAGCCAGGATCACCCCCATCAACGTCAAGCGATAGGCGCTGGGCGCCAGGTCGAGGTTATCGCGGATGTGCACGGTGGGCATCAGGAAACCCAGGTCCTGGGACAGCTTCTTGCGCACCCCCTTGATCCGCGCCAGCAGTTGTCCGCCCTGGTTGCGATCCACCAGCGGGATCAGGCGATAGCCGACTTCCAGCCCGATCATGTCGATCGGGGTCACGTCGTCCCAGCCCAGCTCCTTGGTCTCCAGGGCGCGGGCCGGCGATGGCAGCAGTTCCTGCTGGCGCTTGACCTCCTGCAATGCCTGGATTTTCTGCACGTTCTGCTTCTTCCAGAACAGGTAGGCGCCGCCTGCCGCCACGGCGGCCATGCTCAGGAAGGAAATGTGTGGCATGCCCGGGACCAGGCCCATCACGGCCATCAGACCGGCGGCCACAGCCAGGGCCTTGGGCGACGCGAACATCTGCCGGCTGATCTGCTTGCCCATGTCTTCGGAGCCCGAAGCACGGGTCACCATGATCGCCGCAGCTGTGGATAACAACAGTGATGGCAATTGCGCCACCAAACCGTCACCGATGGTCAGCAAGGCGTAAACCTTGCCTGCATCACCGAAACTCATCTGATGTTGGAAGATACCGACGGCCATGCCGCCGATCAGGTTGATGAACAGGATCAACAGGCCCGCGATGGCGTCACCGCGCACGAACTTGCTCGCACCGTCCATGGAGCCGTAGAACTCGGCCTCCTGGGCCACTTCGAGACGCCGGAGCTTGGCCTGGCTCTGATCGATCAGGCCGGCGTTGAGATCCGCGTCGATTGCCATTTGCTTGCCAGGCATCGCGTCGAGGGTGAAACGCGCGCTCACCTCGGAAATACGCCCGGCACCCTTGGTGACCACCACGAAGTTGATGATCATCAAGATGGCGAAGACCACGATACCAACCACGTAGTTACCGCCGATCACCACCTCACCGAAGGCCTGGATCACCTTACCGGCGGCGGCATGACCTTCCTGGCCGTGCAGCATGACCACGCGGGTCGACGCCACGTTCAGCGCCAGGCGCAACAGCGTGGCCACCAGCAGGATGGTCGGGAACACGGCGAAATCCAGCGGGCGCAGGGCATACACGCACACCAGCAGCACTACGATCGACAAGGCGATGTTGAACGTGAAGAACACGTCCAGCAGGAACGGCGGTACCGGCAGCATCATCATGGCGAGCATGACCATCAGCAACAGCGGGACGCCCAGATTGCCCCGGCCGAGGTCTACGACGTTGCTGCGCGCAGTGCTGAGTAACTGAGAGCGATCCACCAAAATTCCCCGTTCCTGTGAAGCAAACTTTTGACGCCCGGAACGGGCGCAGACGGGGTATTGCAAGAAGCCTTCCAACTTTTGCCAGACCTTGGAATACAAGCCTTCAAGCCAGAACACGAATCCTGTGGGAGCGGGCTTGCTCGCGAAAGCGGTGTACCCGTTGATAGATGTATGACTGACACGACGCCTTCGCGAGCAAGCCCGCTCCCACAGGGTTTGTCAGTAACAGGACCTGGCGCACACCTTATTCTGGATCGCGACGCAAATCCGGCGGGATCGGCAGGTCCTTGAGTGGATCGGGGCGCTTGCCTTTGCCGGCGCGGTGCTGGCGGATCTGATAGACATAGGCCAATACCTGAGCCACCGCCAGATACAGCCCGCCAGGAATTTCCTGATCGAGCTCGGTGGAATAATAGATCGACCGCGCCAGGGCCGGCGACTCCAGCAGCATCACTTCATTGGCCACGGCAATCTCCCGGATCTTCAACGCCAGGAAATCGCTGCCCTTGGCCAGCAACACCGGAGCGTTGCCTTTGTCCGGGTCGTACTTGAGCGCCACCGCGTAATGGGTGGGGTTGGTGATGACTACGTCGGCTGTCGGGATCGCCGACATCATCCGCCGCTGGGACACCTCATGTTGCAACTGGCGAATCCGCTGCTTGACCTCCGGCTTGCCCTCCTGCTCCTTGTACTCGTCGCGAACCTCCTGCTTGGTCATCATCAGCTTCTGCTTGCTCTGATACAGTTGGATCGGTACATCGATCGCGGCGATCAGAATCAGGCCGCAGGCCATCCACAAGGCACTCCAGCCCACCAGTTGCACGCTATGGATAATGGCCTGTTCCAGCGGCTCATGGGCGATGCGCAGCACGTCGTCAATGTCCGACTGCAACACCGTCAAAGCCACGGACAAAACCAGCAAAAATTTCCCAAAGGCCTTGAGCAGCTCCATCAGGGCCGAGGTGGAAAACATGCGCTTGAGGCCTGCCAACGGATTCATCCGACTGAACTTGGGGGCCAGGCTACCGGCTGCGAACAACCATCCCCCCAGGGATATCGGGCCGATGAAAGCAGCCAGGAGCAAGAAGATCAGAATCGGCTGCACCGCTACGATCGCGATCTTGCCCGAGTGCAACAGGTGCTGCGCCATAGCCCCCGGACTGAGCAGCACCTCACGGGGCAGGGAGAAATTCAAGCGCATGATTTCCAGCAGATCCAGGGCCAACCCGCCCCCATAGATCAGCAGCCCGCCAGTGCCGGCCAGCATCACCGCAAGGGTATTGAGTTCTTTGGAGCGCGCGATCTCACCCTTTTCCCGGGACTCGCGCCTACGCTTGTCCGTGGGGTCTTCTGTCTTGTCCTGGCCACTCTCGCTCTCGGCCATGGTTCAGCGCGCCTGTGCCATGTCGCGTAGCAGCTGCAAGGCCTGGGTGGCCAGCGGCTGATATTGATTGAGAATATCCCCCAGGCTGACCCAGAAGATCACCATACCCAGCACCAGGGTCAGCGGAAAGCCGATGGAAAAAATGTTCAGCTGCGGCGCCGCCCGGGTCATCACCCCAAATGCAATGTTGACCACCAGCAAGGCCGTGATCGCGGGCAACACCAATACCATCGCGGCCCCCAGGACCCAGCCGAGCTTGCCGGCAACCTCCCAGAAATGGTTGACCAGCAGCGCACTGCCCACCGGCATCGTCGTAAAACTCTCGGTCAGCACCTCGAACACCACCAGATGTCCGTTCATGGCGAGAAACAGCAGCGTTACCAGCATCGTCAGGAACTGACCGATCACCGCCGTATTCACGCCGTTCGTAGGGTCGATCATGGACGCGAACGCCATGCCCATCTGGATCGAAATGATTTGCCCGGCCACCACGAACGCCTGGAAAAACAGCTGCAGCGAAAATCCCATCAAGGACCCGATCAGGATCTGTTCGGCCACCAGCATCAGCGCACTGAGGTCCAGGGCATGAACCGGTGGCATCGGTGGCAACCCAGGCGCGATGACCACTGTAATTGCCAGGGCGAAATACAAGCGCACACGCCTGGGCACCAGGGTCGTACCGAAGACAGGCATGCTCATCAATACGGCAGTGACGCGAAACAGCGGCAAGACGAAAGCCGCCACCCAGGAGCCGATCTGGGTATCCGTCAGCGCGAGCATCGACATCCGTCAGCCGATCAACTGCGGAATACTGCCGTACAACCGCAGGATGTATTCCATGAAGGTTTGCACCAGCCAGGGCCCGGCGATGATCAGCGTCACCAGCATGACCAGCAGGCGTGGCAGGAAGCTCAGGGTCTGTTCGTTGATCTGGGTCGCGGCCTGGAACATCGCCACCAGCAGGCCTACCAGCAGACTGGGAATCACCAGGATGGCGACCATCACGGTTGTCAGCCAGAGCGCTTCGCGAAACAGGTCCACCGCTACTTCGGGAGTCATATCGCCCTACCTGCAAAAGGTCTAAACACCGCCAAAACTGCCTGCCAGGGTACCGATGATCAGGGCCCAGCCATCCACCAGCACGAACAGCATGATCTTGAACGGCAAGGAAATGATCAGCGGCGACAGCATCATCATACCCATCGCCATCAATATGCTGGCGACCACCAGGTCGATGATCAGGAACGGGATAAAAATCATGAAGCCAATCTGGAACGCGGTTTTCAGTTCAGAGGTCACGAATGCCGGTACCAGAATGGTCAACGGTGCCTGGTCGGCACTGGCGATGTCGGTGCGCTTGGACAGGCGCATGAACAACTCCAGGTCGCTGCTGCGGGTCTGGGCCAGCATGAAATCCTTGATCGGCACCTCAGCCTTGGCCACGGCGTCCTGGGCGGTGATCTTTTCCGCCAGGTAAGGTTGCAGCGCATCCTGGTTCACCCGGTCGAACACCGGCGCCATGATAAACATGGTCAGGAACAGTGCCATGCCCGTGAGGATCTGGTTCGAGGGCGTCTGCTGCAACCCCAGGGCCTGGCGCAGGATCGAAAAGACGATGATGATCCGAGTGAAACTGGTCATCAACATGACGAACGCCGGGATGAAACTCAGCGCAGTCATGATCAGCAGGATCTGCAGGCTGACCGAGTACTCCTGGGCCCCCTGGGCGTTGGTACCGAGGGTGATCGCCGGAATCGACAACGGATCGGCAGCGAGCGCCAACGGCGCGGCCAGCATCAGGGCCAGCGCCAACAAAATGCGCAGCGGCATTACTTCTTATCCTTCTGGTCTTTACCCAGCAGTTCCATGAGGCGCTGGGCAAATTCGGGGGTAGCCTGGTCGGTGGCAGGCACCTGCACCGGCTCCTTGAGGACATGCAACGCAGTGATGGATCCCGGACTCAAGCCCAGCAGGATTTGCTCGTTGCCGACCTGCACCAGCACCAACCGATCCCGCGGACCGAGCGCGCGCGAACCGACGATGTCGATGACCTGGCCCTTGCCGGTGGGCCCCGCTTGCTGCACGCGTCGCAGCAGCCAGGCCAGCA
Organism: Pseudomonas sp. SJZ078; assembly: GCF_007828255.1. Lineage (NCBI taxonomy): Bacteria > Pseudomonadati > Pseudomonadota > Gammaproteobacteria > Pseudomonadales > Pseudomonadaceae > Pseudomonas > Pseudomonas sp. SJZ078. The sequence goes on from NZ_VIUG01000012.1 coordinate 40,833, forward strand.
AGAAGATCACCCCCAGCACCAGCAGCAGACCGAGCACCAGCTGTACCAATTGTCCGGCCATGCCACTGCCAGCCGTCGACGCTGCGGCCGCGGTGCTCGCGGATTCGGCCGCCATGACGCTGAATGGCAGCATCAGGGTGGTAGCGAAAAGACCTTTCACTCAGCGCAGCTTCTTGATGCGTTCGCTCGGGCTGATCACATCCGTCAGGCGAATGCCGAACTTCTCGTTGACCACCACCACTTCACCATGGGCAATCAGGGTGCCGTTGACCAGCACGTCCAGCGGCTCACCCGCCAGGCGATCCAGCTCGATCACCGAGCCCTGGTTGAGTTGCAGCAGGTTGCGGATGTTGATGTCGGTGCTCCCCACTTCCATGGAGATCGATACAGGAATATCGAGAATCACGTCCAGATTCGGCCCGTCCAGCGTCACCTGTTCGTTGCTTTTCGGCACGCTGCCAAACTCTTCCATCTGCAAGCGATTGGACGCATTGGCGCCGGTGTCCGCGGCCAGCAAGGCGTCGATGTCGGCTTGTCCGGTTTCACCGGCTTCTTCCAGGGCTGCTGCCCACTCATCAGCCAGCGACTGGTCGTCCTGGTTGTTCATATCATTAGCCATCATTTGTCCTCGGCGGGCAAAAATCAGTTAAAAACGTAAAAATTCAGCTACAAAACTCAAGGTTCGACATTGCTCAGCGGCGTTCGATCGGCTCAATCACTTGCAACGCCAGGTTGCCTTTATGAGAGCCCATCTTGACCTTGAAGGCCGGTACGCCATTGGCGCGCATGATCATGTCCTCCGGCATTTCGACAGGAATGATGTCCCCCGGCTGCATGTGCAGGATGTCCCGCAGGCGCAACTGACGCCGGGCAACCGTCGCACCGATCGGCACGTCGACATCCAGTACGTCCTGGCGCAACGCATTGATCCAGCGCTCGTCCTGATCGTCGAGGTCGGACTGGAAACCGGCGTCGAGCATTTCGCGTACCGGCTCGATCATCGAGTACGGCATGGTCACGTGCAGGTCGCCGCCACCACCATCGAGCTCAATGTGGAAGGTCGATACCACGATAGCTTCGCTCGGCCCGACGATGTTGGCCATGGCCGGGTTCACTTCCGAGTTGATGTACTCGAAGTTCACTTCCATGATCGCCTGCCAGGCTTCCTTCAGGTCGACAAAGGCCTGTTCCAGGACCATGCGCACGACCCGCAGCTCGGTCGGGGTGAATTCACGGCCCTCGATCTTGGCATGACGACCGTCACCGCCGAAGAAGTTGTCCACCAACTTGAAGACCAGCTTGGCATCGAGGATGAACAGCGCGGTGCCGCGCAACGGTTTGATCTTCACCAAATTGAGACTGGTGGGCACATACAACGAGTGCACGTACTCCCCGAACTTCATTACCTGCACGCCACCGACCGCTACGTCGGCGGAGCGACGCAGCATGTTGAACATACTGATGCGGGTGTAGCGGGCGAAACGTTCGTTGATCATCTCCAGGGTCGGCATGCGTCCGCGAACGATGCGATCCTGGCTGGTCAGGTCGTAGCTTTTGACGCTGCCCGGTTCAGCAGCGTTTTCGGTCTGCACCAGGCCATCGTCGACACCATGCAACAGCGCGTCGATTTCGTCCTGGGACAACAGGTCCTGCACGGCCATGGCGGGTTCCTACTGCAATACGAAGTTAGTGAAGAGCAACTGTTCGATCACCACTTTGCCGAGCTCTTTCTGAGCCACTTCCTGCACGCTGGCCGTGGCTTTCTGACGGAGCATCTCTTGGCCAACGGGAGTGGCGAGGGTGTCGAAATTCTGTCCGGAAAACAGCATTACCAGATTATTGCGGATCAGAGGCATGTGCACCCGCAGCGCTTCCAGGTCAGCCTGGTTGCGACCCAACAAGGTGATGCTGACCTGCATGTAGCGTTGACGGCCATTCTGGGTGTAGTTGGCGACGAATGCAGGCGCCATGGATTCGAAGATCGCTGGCTGCTTGCCCACCGGCGCGGCCTCGACCACCGGCGCAGGCTTGCTTTGAGCGCTGTGCATGAAATACCAGGTTGCCCCCACGGACACACCGATCGCCAGGAGCAAACCCACGACGATCAGGATGATCATCTTGAGTTTGCCTTTGGTTGCGGGGTCTTTTACAGCTGCTGCTTCGCTCTTCGCCATGCCAATAATCCGTCACTAATCGGGGGGTTTACGGTTGCATGGCAAGGCAGGAGCAAGTGTTATGCCAGAAGCAATTTGCGACATCCGAAAACAACTGTGGGAGCGGGCTTGCTCGCAAAGGCAGTGTGCCAGATGACATTGTCATCAACTGACACACCGTCTTCGCGAGCAAGCCCGCTCCCACAAGGGGTTACCTCACCGGTCAGGCGTAGTAATCGACCGCGCTGGTACCGATGACGCTGGTGGTAGCAGCCGCCACCTCAGCGACGTTGGCCGGCAGGTGCTCATCCGTCGAATCCACTCGCCCGCCGGAGGATGACATGCGACCGGCCTGGGCCTGCTGCTGCGCCTGCTGATCCGGGTTCTGAGAACCACGGGACTGATCGGACACGTTGACATCGACCTGGCCCATGCCCTGCTGGGCGAAACTGTCCCGCAGGCGATGCAACTGGCCTTCGAGGGCTTCGCGAACGCCGGAATGGGCACTCATGAAGGTCACTTGGGTCTGTTGATCCGGCACCATGTTCACCCGGATGTCCAGACGACCAAGCTCGGCGGGCTGCAACTGGATATCGGCAGCCTTGAGATTGGCGCTCGACAGGTACATCACCCGGTTGACCACTTCTTCGGTCCAGCCACTCTGATTCATGGCGATGGGCTGGTTGACCGGCACCGCATTGGCGGTCTTGGGCGTAGCGGCCTGGGTCAACGCCGCCAGGCGGTTGGCGAAATCATCCACGCGGGTGTCACTGGAAGCCGCGCCCAGGTCCTTGAGGCCCTCGCCGATCAGCCCACTGAACGCCTTTTCCCCGCCTTGGCTGCCAGGACCGGTACTGTTCTGGTCCGCTTGCACGGTGAGCATGCTGGCCATGCCAGCGGCAAACGTCTGGGCCGAGGTCGGCTCACCGTTGAGTGGAGCCGGGGCGGCGGTCTTGGATTGGCTGGTCGCGGAAACGTGGCCGCCCTGCTCCATCGCCAAGCGCAACGCCGGCAAAGCGTCAAGCGGATCGGCCTCGGGATCGAATTTTGGATCTTCCGGCGCGGCCGGGACTGCCGGGGCTGCCGGGACCAACGGAACGACCGGGGTCGCCACGGCAGCCGCTACTTGCGGCACAGTCGAGGCGTCCACCACGGGCGCGGGTACTACGTCGGCTTGAACCACAGGTATAGCCACATCCGACGGCAACATCGGGTCGATGACAGGATCGGCAGGGGTCGCGTTCGCTACCGGAGTCTCGGTCTCGGTTTTGCTGTCGGCATCGGCGTCCTTGTCTGCCGTGTCATCGGCCTTGACCGGTTTGTCGGCGGGCAAGGGTTTGCCGCTATCGGCAACGGTCGGTTCCGGGGCGGCAGCCGTTTCATCGCCGGTGTCCTTTTTGACGCTGCTGTCGGGGGTCTTGTCGCGCACCGGCTTCATCGCAGGCTCAGGGGCCGACGAGGATTTGACGGGGGCTTGCTGGGCGAAGACCTGGGCGAAGCTGGAGGCTCTATTGCCGAGGTCCGGAGCCGCTGCCGGCGGATTGACGGCGGCCTGCGGCTTGGCCTGGGCTGAGGCCTGAAGCAGTGTATTGGGCGTAACGGGCATAAAAAGGTCTCCGCTGCACTGAAATCATAGGTACAGTCGAGACTGGACAATGCAAGGGACGGGCCAACGCCCAGACAGTGGTGATGGGTGGCAGGTCATCACTCAGCAGTGGAAGCCTTCGCGCTCTTCCCGGTAAAGATTTCGGACATGGGCAAATTCGCTGTCGATTTCGCTGACCAGCTTCTCGATGCCGCCCAAGGAAGGCTGTTTGGCACGCTGCTCCAGCTCACCACACAGTTCGGCCAGGCGGATGGCACCCATGTTGCTGCTGCTGCCCTTGAAACTGTGGGCGGTGGCGCTCAGCTTTTCGGCGTCGCGGGCTTCATGCAGCACACGCAAGCGTGCCTCGGAGTCGTTGAGAAACGTATCCAGCAGTTCCAGATACCCTTCCTCCATGACTTCCTTCAACGTGCTGAGCACGTCGCGGTCCAGATGAATCTCGTTCACTTGTTCGCTCCCTGATCAAGAGTCGCGCGGATTATGCCAGAGCCTCCCAGAAAAACTCCACGCGGACACTACGACCATCGTCTGACCAACACGCCTGATGGCTCAACTGACGCACCAGACTGACACCTCGTCCCGACAACCGGTCGCTGTCCAGCGGCCGAGCCAACACACGGGCTACATCGAAGCCCTCACCACTGTCTTCAACCTCGATCACCAGGCGACCTCCGTCGCCGTGGGGCGTGACATGCAAATGTACCCGGATGTGACCAGCGTCCAGTTCATCCAGACGAGTGCTGCGCTCCATGTAATAGTGCGCAAAACCCGACGCGTCGCGCTTGATGCTCGAGTCGAGCCCCAACACCCCATGCTCCAGGGCATTGGAATAGAGCTCTGAAAGAACGCTGTAAAGCGCGCCGCTCTGAGCTCTGAGCCCATGCACTTCAAGCAGCAACTGCAACAAGTACGGCATCGGGTTGAAGCGCTTGAGCGTCTGCGCCCGAAACTCGAAACTCACCGACCAGTCCAGCGGACTGGATTGGCCGCTGTCGGAATAGACCGGCGGCGGCGGATTGAGTTGCGTCGGCGCGACCATCCGCACTTCGACCATGCTGAAATCGTCGCGTGCCTCGCCGCGAAAGTCCCGCAGGGCCTGCTGGATATCTTCGAAAAGGCAATCGGGTTCACGGTTGGCGGCAAACACCTGCTGCAGCCGCTCCACACCGAACAGTTGGTCATCGGCATCGCTGGTATCGATCACGCCGTCGGACAGCAGGAACACCCGGTCGCCCACCGCCATGGGATGCACTTCGGTCCGGTCATCGAACAGTTGAGGCGTGAGCACCCCCAATGGCAAGTGCCGCGCCGGCAATGGCGTGCGCACGCCAGTGAGACTGTCATGCAAGTACCCATCGGGCATGCCGCCATTCCAGATTTCCACCGTGCAGCGCTGGAAGCCCAGGCAGAGCAGCGTCGCGCAACAGAACATGTCCACCGGCAGGATGCGTTTGAGCTTGGCGTTCATTTCCCGCAGGATCTGCGCCAGGCCGTAGCCTTTGGCAGTCATCCCATAGAACACTTCCGCCAGCGGCATCGCACCGACCGCCGCTGGCAGGCCGTGCCCGGTGAAATCCCCCAGCAGGACGTGCATGTCGCCGGCCGGATTGAACGCAGCCAGCAGCAGGTCACCGTTGAACAGGGCATAAGGCGATTGCAGGTAGCGGATATTCGGTGCGCTCAGGCAGCCGGAATGGGCAATCTTGTCGAACACGGCCTTGGCGACCCGCTGCTCGTTGAGCAGGTAATCGTGGTGCCGGGCAATCTGGTCACGCTGTTCAACGACCGTGGCCTGCAACCGGCGCAGACGGTCCATGGCCTTGATCTTGGCGGCCAAAATCACCTGGTTGTAGGGTTTGGCCAGGAAATCGTCACCGCCGGCTTCCAGGCAACGGGCCAGGCCTTCGCTTTCGGTCAATGACGTGAGGAAAATGATCGGCACCAACTGGTCGCCGGCCAGTTGCTTGATCTTCTGCGCCGCCTCGAATCCATCCATGACCGGCATCATGGCATCCATCAGCACCAAGTGCGGACGTTGCTCCGTATAGATTTCGACCGCCTCGGCACCATCGGCGGCGGTGAGCACATGATGGCCCTGGCGGCGGACAATCGTCGACAACAGCAGTCGGTCAGCGGCACTGTCTTCGGCAATCAGGACCGTCAGCGACTCCAACTCGGACAACATGGCTGTCGATCAGGCTTTGCGCGGATGGACCTTGTCCTGATGGGCATGTCCTGGCTGCGGTTTGTCTTTCTCCGACTTGTCGTCTTTCGGGCCGTCGATATCGAACAGCTTGTCGAAATTGGATATCGCGAGAATCTTGCGTACATCCGCGCCGCAGTTGGTGACATTCACGTCAGCGTCTTCGCCGCCGGCATGATCACGGAGCAAGAGCAGCATGCCCAGCGCGGAGCTGTCGAGGTAGGTTGTGTCCTTCAGGTCCACGACGTAGGTTTCAGGCTTGCGGTTGAGCTTTTCGTAGGACTCGCGAAACTCCTGATGCCGTCCGAAATCGAATCGACCCTTGATCGAAATCGTCAGCTTCTTCCCATCATCGGATACTTCGGTAACGACTGACATAGTTGGCTTCCCTGTCATGGACATACGTGTACAAGGTTTAGCATCTGGTAAAGGACTGAGCAAGGTTTTGGCCCATCCAACCGATAAAATCTCGACTTCATGATCAATACGAATCCTGGCGTGGCAGGCGCTGGGATAACTCATCCAACAATTTCTGCTCGCGCTTGTCTTCCAGTTGCCTCGCCTCATCGATGTAGCGTTGCACCAGCTTGCGCAGCCCCTCTACCCGGGCAAAGGCTTCTTGCCAGCTCTGGCGTGCCTTCTCCAGGTTGTTCTGATGCCAGACCAGGCTTTGGCGCTGCTGGTCGATGGCGGTACCCAACTGCGCCAGGAAGCCTTGATAACCCAACAGCCACTGGCCGGAGACGCCATGGCTGCCGCGAGCGATCCATTGTTCCTGGTATTCGAGGCGGAAATTCTCGAGGTCTGCCAACTTGCTTTCAGCGACGGCCACCTGCCCCTGGAAATAGGCCAGCCGCTGGACGGCGGTTTTTTCGGCCTTTTCGGCCATGTCCACCACCGGCGCCAGGCGCGCCGCGCGACTCGTGGCCATGGCCGATTACCCGCCGGCGACCGGGGCGAAGATGGTTTGCAGGTGCGCTTCGCTCGCGCCCATGCCGATGTTGTCGTTCAGGCTTTGGCGCAGGTACACGGCCATCGCCGGATAGAGATTGATCGCGGTATCGGTTTCACGATCGCCACCGGGCACATAGGCGCCCACGCTGATCAGGTCGCGGCTTTGCTGGTAGCGCGACCAGTATTGCTTGAACTGCTGGGCACGCTTCATGTGCTCGGCACTGATGACCGATGGCATGACCCGACTGATGGACGCCTCGATGTCGATGGCCGGGTAATGGCCTTCTTCAGCCAGGCGCCGGGACAACACGATGTGGCCGTCGAGCACGCCTCGCGCCGAGTCGGCGATAGGGTCCTGCTGGTCGTCGCCTTCGGACAGCACGGTATAGAACGCGGTGATCGAACCACCTCCCTTCTCGGCGTTGCCGGCGCGCTCCACCAGCTTCGGCAGCTTGGCGAACACGGAAGGCGGATAGCCCTTGGTTGCCGGCGGCTCACCGATGGCCAGGGCGATTTCCCGCTGGGCCTGGGCAAACCGGGTCAGCGAATCCATCAGCAGCAGGACATTCTTGCCCTTGTCGCGGAAATATTCGGCAATGCGGGTGCAATACATGGCGGCCCGCAGGCGCATCAAGGGTGCGTCATCCGCTGGCGATGCCACCACGACAGAACGCTTGAGGCCTTCTTCACCGAGGATGTGCTCGATGAACTCTTTCACCTCACGACCCCGTTCGCCAATCAGCCCCACCACAATGATGTCGGCTTCGGTGAAGCGGGTCATCATGCCCAACAGCACACTCTTGCCCACACCGGTACCGGCGAACAGGCCCAGCCGCTGACCGCGCCCGACCGTCAACAAACCGTTGATGCAACGAATGCCCACATCCAGCGGTACGCTGATGGGGTCGCGCTTGAGGGGGTTGATGGTCGGACCATCCATCGGCACCCAGTCTTCGGCCTTCATCCCGCCCTTGCCGTCCAAGGCCCGACCGGCCCCGTCCAGCACTCGGCCGAGCATGCTCATGCCCATGGGCAAGCGACCGGTATCGGCCAGGGGGACCACCCGCGCGCCGGGGGCAATCCCGGCCACACTGCCCACCGGCATCAGGAATACCTTGCTGCCGGCGAAGCCCATGACCTCGGCCTCGACCTGTACCGGGTGATAACTGTCGTCGTTGATCACCAGGCAGCGACTGCCCATGGCGGCGCGCAGGCCCTCGGCTTCGAGGGTCAGGCCGACCATGCGCAACAGGCGCCCTTCGAGAATCGGCTGGCCGGCCAGCTCGGTGGCCTCGGCGTAGCTGCCCAGGCGCTTGCCGAAACTGGTGCGCTCAAGACGCATCGCGGCCGTCCGGCTCAGCAGCAATCAACTCGGCACCGTCCGGGTCGATGGGCGAAACGGCCGGAGGTTCGTCCGGCAACTCCAGGCTCAGGTCGGCAGCGGCCGGGTGAAGGGCCTGTTCGTGCAGTTGGTCGAAGAGCTTGGCCATGATCTGGCTGATGCGGGTTTCGACGGTCGCATCAATGCGGCTGTGCTCTGTTTCCACGCGGCAACCGCCCGGCAACAGGGCTTCGTCTTCGACGATGCGCCAGGTTTCCTCATGGCGCTCGCGCAAGGCTTTGACCAGCTCGAAATCCTGAGGATTGATGTACAGCCGCACGTTGCCCACGCCCAACGGCAAAAGCTTCAGGGCCTCGCGCATGACGTGTTCGATCTGACTCGAATCGATGGCCAGCTCACGCTGGATAACCTGCCTGGCGATGTGTTGCACCAGCCCCACGAGGGACTTTTCAATCTGGGTGTCCTGCTCGGCGATGGGATCGAACAGGTTGAGCATCAGCGACTCCAGCGCTCGCAGCTTGGCCGTCAGCGCCACGTCGGCTTCCTGACGAACCTTGAGCGAGGTGCTGTGGAAGCCTTCCTTTTCGCCGATGGCAAAGCCTTCGTTATAGGCTTCCTGACGAATGCCCTCGACTTCCTCGAGGGTCAGTGGCTGGACTTCCTCCAGCGGCACCTCTTCCATCTCCGGCAGTTCTTCCACCGGTTCCGGCTCAGGCTCGGGCACGTGGGGATCGAAGCTGGGCAACGACCAGACGTCGAAACCACCGACGTCCCGGGCGCGGATCAGGTCGCTGGGTGAATCATCACTCTTGGCAGACATAACGACCTTAGATCATCTCTTCGCCGCCCTTGCCACCGAGCACGATCTCTCCGGCTTCGGCCATGCGGCGGGCGATGGTGAGGATTTCCTTCTGCGCGGTTTCCACGTCGCTGACACGTACCGGGCCCTTGGCCTCGAGGTCGTCGCGCAACAGTTCGGCCGCCCGTTTGGACATGTTCTTGAAGATCTTTTCCTTGACGCCTTCGTCCGAGCCCTTGAGAGCCAGGACCAGCACGTCGGAGGACACTTCGCGCAACAGGGCTTGAATGCCACGGTCGTCGACATCGGCCAGGTTGTTGAACACGAACATGAGGTCTTCGATCTGACCGGACAGGTCTTCGTCGAACTCACGGATCGAATCCATGAGTTGACCTTCGATCGAACTGTCGAGGAAGTTCATGATGTCCGCCGCGCGCTTGATACCACCCAGGGTGGTGCGCGAGGCATTGGAGTTGCCCGAGAACTGCTTCTCGAGAATCTGGTTCAATTCTTTGAGGGCCGCCGGCTGCACGGTGTTGAGCGAAGACACTCGCAAGATGATGTCCAAGCGCGCCTTGTGGTCGAAGTTGCCCAGCACTTCACCGGCCTGGTCCGGGTCGAGGTAAGCCACTACGATTGCCTGGATCTGCGGGTGTTCGTAACGGATCACGTCGGCTACCGCCCGCGGCTCCATCCACTTGAGGCTGTCCAGGCCGCTGGTATTGCCACCTAACAGGATCCGGTCGATCAGGCCATTGGCCTTGTCCTCGCCCAGGGCCTGCGTAAGCATCTTGCGCACGTAATCATCGGAACCCACGCCCAGGCTGGTCTGATCGCCAACGATGTCGACGAACTCGCTCATCACCTGTTCGACCTGTTCGCGGTGCACATTCCCCATCTGGGCCATGGCCACGCCCACACGCTGGACCTCCTTGGGTCCCATGTGGCGCAGCACCTGGGCAGCGTCGGTCGAGCCCAGGGACAGCAGCAGAATCGCGGCTTTGTCTACCCGGGACAATTTGGCAACAGCGGCTCGATTATCACTCATCTGCGTTGATCCACTCTTTCACGACCTGGGCCACACGACCCGGATCTTCTGCCACCAGACTCTTGATGGCGTTCAACTGAGCGTCATAGCCTTCGCTCGGGCTTGGCAGCAGAATGCTCTGCGGCCCGCCGAGGCTGACGCGATCGTTAGCCAATTCGCCATCCAGGCCGCCCAGGCCGCCCAGCTCTACATCGCCCAAGCCAGCCAACTGCTTGTTCTTGCCACCATTGGTAATGTTGTTGAGCACCGGACGCAGCACACCGAATACCAGCACCAGGATGAACACTACGCCCAATACCTGCTTGACCACATCCCAGAACCAGGGTTGCGAATAAAACGGAATATCGGCGATGACTTCACCACGCTCCGAGGAGAACGGCACGTTGATCACGCTGACGCTGTCGCCACGGCTGGCGTCGAAACCCACGGCATCCTGGACCAGGCGAGTGAAGCGCGCCAATTCGTCGGCGCTCCATGGCGCACGGCTGGTTTCACCATTGGCCGGGTTGACCTTGACCTGATCATCCACCACCACCGCAACCGACAGGCGCGTCAAGCGGCCCTGCTGCTGCTTGGTGTGGCTGATGGAGCGGTCGAGTTCGAAGTTCTTGGTCGATTGTTGACGCTTGTCGGCCGGGTATGGCGCCAGCATCGGTTGGCCGGTGGCCGGGTCCATGATCTGCTGGCCGTTGGCGTCCACCAGCGGCTGGCCTGGCTGTACCATGCCGGCGGTGCCCGCAGCGCCCCCGGTGGTTTGCGGCGCGCTGGCCGGCGACGGCGGCTGATTGCTCAGGGCGCCGGGCACGCCTTGCGGGCCGTTGCTGGCGGTGCGCTGCTCGTTCACCGATTGCTCACTGCGCAACGCCGGTTGATCGGGGTTGAACTGCTCGGAGGTCGACTCGACCGCGCTGAAATCCACGTCTGCCGAAACTTCGGCCTTGTAGCGGTCGTTGCCCAGGATCGGTTGCAGGATGTTGTGCACACGCTGGGTCAGCATGCCTTCCATGCGGCGGCTGTAATCGAACTGCTTGCCGGCCATGGTCAATTCGGAATTTTCCGCCTGATCGGACAGCAAGGTGCCTTTCTGGTCGACCACGGTGATCTGGGACTTGCTCAACTCGGGGACGCTGGTCGCCACCAGATTGACGATGGCAACGACCTGGCCTGGCTCCAGGGCGCGGCCCGGATACAGTTCAACCAGGACCGACGCGCTTGGCTTGCGCTCGTCGCGCACGAACACCGAGCTTTTCGGAATCGCCAGGTGCACACGGGCGCCCTTGACGTTATTCAGGCTGGAGATGGTACGTGCCAGCTCGCCTTCCAGGCCGCGACGATAACGGGTCGCTTCCATGAACTGGCTGGTACCCAGGCCCTGGTCCTTGTCGAGGATTTCGAAACCGATGTTGCCATCGGTCGGCGTCACGCCGGCGGCGGCCAGCTTCAGCCGCGCACGGGCCACGTCGTCGGCCTTGACCAGCAAGGCGCCGGAATTCGGTTCGACGGTATAGGGAATGTCGGCGGAAGCCAGGGTTTCCATGACCTGCTTGGCGTCCATACCCGCCAGGCTGCCGTAGAGGGGACGGTAGTCTGGCTGCTGGGACCACAGCACCACGGCGAAACCAATCGCCACGCTGGCAGCCAGGCCGACCAACAGGCCCACCTGACGCAACATGGTCATCTCGGAGAGATTTTCCAGGAATGACAACCCGAACAGCGGCGGTTTGCCGTCTGGTGGGGTGGCCTTGGCCGGAACGTTATCTACGGCTGCTTCTGCCATGACTCAATAGTTTCCTTAGACCGGCATCTGCATGATGTCTTGATAGGCCTGGACCAGTTTGTTGCGAACCTGGGTCAGCGCCTGGAACGAGACAGTGGCTTTCTGCGAAGAAATCATTACGTCGGTCAGGTCGACACCACTTTTGCCAATTTCAAAGGCACTGGCTAATTGGTTCGACGCCTGCTGGGTATCGTTCACTTTATTGACGGCCTGGCCAAGCATGTCGGAAAAACTGCTGCCGCCCACCTGGGGGACCGCGACCGATTTTGGCTGCGACATGGCGTCCATCTGCATGGCCCGCATGTCCAGCATCAACCGATTAAATTCAATACCTTGGCTCATGGTCTATTCTCTCTGGCGGCCCGCGTTTTTTTGACGCTTACTCGATGGGTACACAGGTGTTAGCAACAAGGGTGCCAGCTCCATGGCGACGTTAAACAAATGCACACACGGATTCTTGTGGGAGCGGGCTTGCTCGCGAAGGAGGGGGTTCAGACGACGCAATATCGACTGACAGGCCGCTTTCGCGAACAAGCCCGCCCCACAAGGATTTCCGGTTCAAACAACTCAACTGGCGAACAGATACGCCTCGACATCCATCCCCGCGTCACGCATCTGTGCCAGCTTGTAGCGCAGGGTGCGCGGGCTGATACCCAGGCGCTCGGCCGCCTCCTTGCGACGGCCGCGCTCGGCGCGCAGGGTGTCGATGATCATCTGGAATTCGCGTCGACGCAGGTCGTCTTCCAGCCCGCCGGCCGACTCGCTTTCCACCTCGACCCTCGGCGGGACCGGCACCAGCGTCGGCAGTGGCGCGCAGGCCACGGGGCCCGCCAGGCAGAAGTCCTCCGGCTGGATCAAACCACCCTGCTGCAGGATCAATGCACGCTGAATGGCGTTATCCAGCTCCCGCACGTTTCCGGGCCAGGGATAGGCAATCAGACAGGCCTTCGCCTCGGGCGACAGCCTTGCCGCTGCATGCTTCATTTTATTGACGTGCCGGGCCAGCAGACGCTCGGCCAGTGGCAGGATATCGGCAGTGCGCTCACGTAATGGACGCCAGGCGAGAGGGAATACCGACAGGCGGTAGTAAAGGTCCTCGCGAAAACGGCCTGCCGCCACCTCGCCGGCCAGATCCCGGTTGGTGGTCGCCACCACGCGAATATCCAGGCTGATGGGCTTGCGCCCGCCCACCCGCTCCACTTCCCGTTCCTGCAAGACCCGCAACAACTTGGCTTGCAGGCCCAAGGGCATTTCGGAAATTTCATCGAGCAGGATGGTGCCGCCGTCGGCCTGCTCGAACTTACCCGCCTGGGCCGCAATGGCACCGGTAAACGAGCCTTTTTCGTGACCGAACAGCGTCGCCTCGAGCATGTTGTCGGGAATCGCCGCGCAGTTAATGGCAATGAACGGTTCATTGGCGCGACGGGATTGCTGGTGGATGTAGCGCGCCAGCACTTCCTTGCCGGTGCCCGATTCACCGGAAATCAACACCGTGGAATCGCTGCGCGCCACCCGTGCGGCCAATTCGAGCAATTGGGCGCTGGCCGGTTCGAGCGCCACCGGCCCCTCCCCCTCGACCGCAGGAACGCCCAGTGCATGGCGGGCCACCAGATCGAGCAGCGCCTTGGGCTCGAACGGCTTGACCAGGTAATCCGCAGCGCCCTGGCGCATGGCGTCCACCGCTCGCTCGACCGCCCCATGGGCCGTCATCAGCAAGACCGGCAACTGCGGTTGGCGCGCACGCAACAGCCCCAGCAATTGATGGCCGTCCATGCCGGGCATGTTCACATCGCTGACCACCAGGCTGAAGGTTTCCTGGCCCACGGCCAGCAGTGCATCCTCCGCCGAACCGACCGCCGTGTAATCGTGCCCGGCCAACACCAGTGTATCGGCCAACGCTTCGCGCAGGGCCCGGTCATCCTCAACCAGCAACACCTTGATCGCCATCGACTTCACTCCACCTCCGGCGCGCCGGAAAACAGCGGCAGGAACACCATTGCACAGGTGCCACGACCCAGCCTTGAACGCAGTTGCAATTCTCCCTGATGAGCGCGGGCCACAGCCTTGACCACGGTCAGGCCGAGCCCGGTCCCGGTAGTCTTGGTGGTAAAGAACGGCTCGCCGAGACGCGCCAGCACTGCCGGCTCGATCCCGCCGCCATTGTCGCTGACACACAGGCGCAAGGTGTTGTCTCGGCTATACAGGTGAACCTTCAGTCGCACATCTTCGCCACTGGCCTGGATGGCATTCTCGATGAGGTTCAACACCGCCCCCACCAAGGTGTCGCGGTTGCAGAGGACTTCCCCGGCATGGCTGTCGCACTGCCAACGGATTGGCAGACCCTGCACATGAGTCAATGCCGCGGCCTGCAGGGATTGCAACAGGGCTTTCGGGGTGACCCGGTCAGTCAATGGCAGCTCGCCACGGGCGAACACCAGCATGTCCCGCACTTGATGCTCGAGCTCATGCAGGCGCTCTTTCAGACGCCCGGCGAAACGCTGCTGGGTTTCCATTGGCAACTGTTGCTCGGTCAAGTGACTGGCGTACAGCAACGCGGCGGACAGCGGCGTGCGGATCTGGTGAGCCAGGGATGCCACCATGCGTCCCAGGGACGACAGGCGTTCATGGCGGGCCAACTGGTCTTGCAGGTGACGGGTTTCAGTCAGGTCGTTGAGCAGCACCAACTGGCCGGGTTCGGCGTCCAGCGAACGCGTCGAGATAGACAGGCGCCTGCCGTCCTTGAGAGACACTTCATGACCGTCGTCCTCACGGGGGGCGAAGCAACGCGCAATGACGTGTCGCCACAGCTCGCCCTCGAGCGGCAACCCGAGCAGCTCGCAGGCCGCCGGGTTGGCTTCGCGAACAAAACCATGGGCGTCGATGACAATGACGCCACCAGGCAACAGGTCGAGCAGGTTCTGTAGCCGGTTGGCCAAGCGCTCTTTTTCCGCCAACTCCTGCATGCGCTGAGCGCTGACCACCGCCAGCTCGCCCTTGAGCTCAGTGACCCGGGCTTCGAGCAGGCTGTAGGAATCGGTCAACTGGCTGGACATCTGGTTGAACAGCGAAAACGCCTGCTCGAGCCCAGGGCGACTTGCCTTCTCGGCGGACGGCATGAGCCCCGACTCAGGGACAGGAGACATCTGGACGTGGGCGGCTTGGCTCATCGAACTCTCTCGCTTTGCTGACCGTCAGTTAAACGATCTGTTGAGAGAGCTTTAGCAATAGCCGTGCCGGAAGGTGGTAAACATGAATCGAGCTGTCGCGGGGGACTTTGTGGCGAGGGAATTTATCCCCTCGCCACAAAAAATCAGGCGGTCATGAGACAGGCGTCAATCATCCGCCTGTTCATCGCCTTCACGACGACTCATACCGTACTTGCGCATCTTCTCCACCAGGGTGGTGCGACGGATGCGCAGGCGTTCCGCTGCGCGAGCCACGATACCGTTGGCGTCGTCCAGGGCCTGCTGGATAAGACCCTGCTCCAGGCCACCCAGGTAATCCTTGAGATCAAGGCCTTCCGGCGGCAGCAAGGCACTGCTGGTGAAGTCCGGTGTGTGGCCGTTGATCGCCACGCGCTCTTCCAGATCGCTACGCAGGGTATCGACCATTTGCTCGTCTTCGTCGTCGACGTAGCGGAATTTCTTCGGCAGTTCAGCCACACCGATCACACCATAGGGGTGCATGATCGCCATGCGCTCCACCAGGTTGGCCAATTCACGGACGTTGCCCGGCCAGCCATGACGGCACAGGGACATGATCGCCGCCGAATTGAAGCGGATCGAACCGCGCTTTTCGTGCTCCATGCGCGAAATCAGCTCGTTCATCAGCAGCGGAATGTCCTCGACGCGCTCACGCAGCGGAGCCATCTCGATCGGGAACACGTTGAGGCGGTAGTAGAGGTCTTCGCGGAAACTGCCGACCTCGATCATGCTCTCGAGGTTCTTGTGGGTCGCGGCGATGATCCGCACGTCGACGCTCTGGGTCTTGTTGCTGCCCACGCGTTCGAAGGTACGTTCCTGCAGGACCCGCAGCAGCTTGACCTGCATCGGCAACGGCATGTCACCGATTTCGTCAAGAAACAGCGTGCCACCGTTGGCCAGCTCGAAACGCCCGGCCCGGCTGGTGATCGCGCCGGTAAAGGCGCCCTTCTCATGGCCGAACAGCTCGCTTTCCAGCAACTCGGCCGGAATCGCACCGCAGTTCACCGGCACGAATGGCGCTTCGCGACGCTTGGAGTGATAGTGCAGGTTGCGCGCAACCACTTCCTTGCCGGTGCCCGACTCACCCAGGATCAGCACACTGGCGTCCGTATCGGCGACCTGCTGCATCATCTGGCGTACGTGCTGGATCGCCCGGCTGGTGCCGACGAGGCTACGGAAAAGGTTGGGTTCGCGATGCCTGCCGCGCTCACGGGCCTGATCGTACATTTCGCGGTAAACCTGGGCGCGATGCAGCGAATCGAGCAATTTGCTGTAGCTGGGCGGCATTTCGAGCGTGGAAAGCACTCGGCGACGCTGGTCTTCAGGCAAGTCAAGGGAAGAATTTTCGCCCATTAACAAAACCGGAAGGAACTCATCCCAGGTTGAGAGTGTCTTTAGCAAGCCCAAAAGAGTTGCGGGGGCATTTACGGTCCCGATAAGGACACAAATGACTTCACGACTGGAAGCCAGCGAGCCGACAGCCTGCTGCCAGTCATGGCTTCCGCAAGGTAAATTTTCTTCGCCAAGAAAATTTAAAATCACCGCCAGGTCACGGCGGCGGACGCTGTCGTCATCGATCAGGAGAATTTTGGTTTCACGCCACATGCAATAGCAACTTCCCTAGTCAACTCAGTGCCCGAAATTAGGGGGCAAGCTAGACGCTTGCAGACTTGTCATGCCTGTAGACGCCTGAAATCTGTAAACAGCTACTAGTTAAGTCAAAAAACGGTGCACAGTCAAATTTATGGCGCACTTTGTTCGGATTAACTGAGCATTAACCGAACAGATGGTATACCTTTGCGGCGTTTTGCGCTTGATGGACTTGCGACATCTCGTCGACTATCGCCTGGCGCTCCCCAGTCGCCGCTTCCAGCAACTGCTTGTAGACCCCCAGCAGCTCCTCAAGATTATTGCGCAACGCCGCCTCGTCCAGCTCTGACTCCCTCAGGACGTCTTCCATGCAGGAACGGCACGTCATGTCCAATTGACCGATCGCCTCCCAGTTACGCTCTGCCAGGGCATCGACCAACGCATCACGGGTTTGTTCTATTCGCTGCAAGACAAGACTCATGGGGAGTACTCCTTAGAATTGCGGACCAGGCGCGGCGATGCCATCCCAGCCTTCTTTGACCGTGCGCAGCAGACCGGCGACTTCGTCAAGGATCTTCGGGTCGGTCTGGATATTCGCATCGGTCAAACGCTTGATCATGTAGGCATACAGGTTATCCAGCTCGGCCACCGACTCCGCCTGGTTCTCCATGTCCAGCCCCTCGCGCAGGCCACCAATGATGCCGATGGCCTTGCTGATCAGAATACCCTTGTTGGCGATGTCCTTGCGCTCCATCGCGCCCCTTGCCTGGGCGATACGATCCAGCCCGCCTTCCATCAACATTTGTACCAGACGATGGGGACTTGCTTCAGAGGTTTGCGCCTGGGCGCCAATTTTCTGGTATTGGCGAAGGGCTAACATCGGATTCATGTTCTACCTCATCAAAAAATCTTCGGTTCGTATAAACAGTTTATCGACGCCGCGTCAAAAAACTTTAGGTCGAAAAAGCCGAAAGCCCGGAGCGTCATGGACGCAACCGGGCTTTCTTGTGTCACTCGGAATCAGCTGTTCTTCTGCTGCGCCGAGATGGCCTCAAACATGGAGGTAATATTGCTGGCGGTGGCTTTCAGCTTGCCCACCAAGGCATCCATGTCGTTGTACTTCTTGGTCAATACGGCGGTCAGGGTTTCTACCCGGCGGTCAAGCGCGGCCTGATCGTTCGTCAAGCGGGTCTGGGTCTTGTTCAGCGCCGTGGTCCGCTGATCAAGGATCCCGCCGGTCTTCGTATAGGGGTCGATGGCATTGGTCATGCGCTCCAGCAAACCATTGGTGCCGGTAAACATCGTCTGGACTTCACCACTGAGCTTCTTGTCGTTCATCGCCGTGTTGAACTTGGTGGTGTTGAAGTCCAAGGCACCGGTCGTCTGATTGGTGGTGATACCCAACTGGGCCAGTACCGTAAGCTTGTCACCTGCCCCGGTTTCAGACAACGGACCCCGAATCGTTGCCAGGATAGAACGAGGCAGCGCGTCGCCGGTCATTTTTGCCGCAACGGTAGGGTTGCCATCAGCGTCGAGCGACGGCTTGGTCAGCGCAGTGATGTTGGTCGCGATTGCGTTATAGGCGTCGACGAATTTCTGGATCGAAGCTTTCAGACCGTCGTTATTGGGCGCGACGGTCACGGTTGAAGTGGCATTCGTTCCACCGGCAACCAGGTTCAAGGTCAATCCCGAAATTGCCTTGTCGACTGTGTTGCTCTTGCTGGTCAGCGCCATGCCGTCAATGGAGAACTTGGCATCGGTCGCGATGGCACCGATGGCTCCGGCCGAAGTCGCCGTCAAGGCAGCACCGCCCGCCCCCACGACATTGGTCCCGTCGATCTCCAGCCCGGCAATACCGCTGACCGAAATATCGGAGCCCGCACCGGTCGTGCTTGAACCCAGCACCAGGCGCGAACCGAAAGAGTCGGTCACGATGTTGGCGCTGATGCCCGCGGTCTTCAGCGATGTATCGGCGTTGATCGAGTCGCGAACCGATTGCAGGGTAGCCCCGCTTGCCACATTGAGATTGTAGTTGACCCCGTTCTGCGCGATGGTCAACGTGCCAGTGGGAATGGCACTGGTGGTACCGTCGGCGAAAGCCGCGCTGGTGACCTTGGACGACGTGGCGATGTTATCGACTTTGACGGTGTAGTTGCCGGCGACAGCCGTATTGCTGGCAGTGGCGGTAACATAGCTGGTTGCGGAAGATGTCGCAGCAAAACCGGCAAATTGCGGCGTGGTTGTGCTGGACAGAGACGTCATGGCGGCCTTGAAGGATGCCAGCAGGGACTTCAGGGTGCCTACCCCGGAAATGCTGTTGGTGTTGGCCGTCGTCGCGCGAGTAATCTGGCCTTGCTTGGCCGCCTTGTCAGAGTCCACGAGGACTTTGACGATGGCTGTTGTATCCAGGCCGGAGCCGAGACCCAAGCCAGGTAGAATTGGACTTGCCATGTGAAACTCCCTTCAGTATGTCGCCGGCCTTTTGACCACTACAACGCCCAAAAGAACATAGCAACAAAATTCGTGCCAGTTGTCAGGCTTCTGCGCTGAACAACAGGCTGTTTGCATCATTCAAACTGTTGGCCAGTTTCAGAACTTCTTCGTTCGGGATCTGGCGAATCACTTCACCTGAATCGCTGGCAATCACTTTGACTACTACTTTGCCTGAAGGCTCATCAATGGAAAACTCCAGGTTGCGCTTGACCGATTGAACGAACTTCTCGATCTCCTGGACAGCTTTCTTGAGTTTTTCCTGCTCGGCAGCAGCGTCTTTAGGGGCTTCCTTTACCGGCGCCACAACCAACGCGTCGGCTCGAGGCTTCTCCACTGGCTTGTCGACCACGGTGGGTGCCGGCTTCGCCGCTGGATAAGACAAGTTCAGCTTCACGCTCATATCCATGTCCATCACCTCTTGAACGGAAAAAGCGAGAGAGTACGCAAGCGCACTCCCCCGCTAAAACTCATCCGGCTATTACTGAAGCAGCTTCAGTACAGCGGATGGCAGTTGGTTGGCCTGGGCCAGAACCGAAGTGGAAGCCTGTTGCAGAGTCTGCTGCTTGGTCAGCTGGGCAGTTTCAGCAGCGAAGTCGGTGTCTTGTACACGACCCAGTGCAGCACTGGCGTTTTCGTTGATGTTGTTCAAGTTGGCGATGGTGCTGGTGAAACGGTTTTGTGCAGCACCGAGGTCAGCACGCGAGGAGTTGATCGTTGCCAGTGCAGCGTCGATTGCAACAACAGCAGCCGAGAAGTTGGTTTCAGCAATGGCACTGGTCGAACCGGCGATGGTGATTGCCGAACCGACGCCCAGGGTGTCAGCGTCGAAGCTGGCGCTCAGGGTCAAGGTGATCTGGTTCGAGGTGCCAGTGTTGGAGCCGACCTGGAAGGTCATGGTGCTGGCGGTACCGTCGAGCAGGTTCTTGCCGTTCAGGTTGGTGCTGTTGGCGATACGAGTCAGCTCGGCGCTCATCTGGGTGAACTCTTTGTTCAGAGCGTCACGGTCAGTCGAGCTGTTGCTGTCGTTGCGGGACTGGACGGCCAGTTCACGCATACGTTGCAGGATGTTGGTTTGTTCCTGCATCGCGCCTTCAGCGGTCTGAGCGATGGAGATACCGTCGTTGGCGTTTTTGATCGCCATGGTCTGACCACGGATCTGCGAGTTGATGCGGGTAGCGATCTGCAGGCCGGCGGCGTCGTCTTTGGCGCTGTTGATTTTCAGGCCGGAAGACAGACGGGTCATCGAGGTGGACAGCGCATCGGAAGCCTT
Organism: Pseudomonas sp. SJZ078; assembly: GCF_007828255.1. Classification (NCBI taxonomy): domain Bacteria; kingdom Pseudomonadati; phylum Pseudomonadota; class Gammaproteobacteria; order Pseudomonadales; family Pseudomonadaceae; genus Pseudomonas; species Pseudomonas sp. SJZ078. Next base: position 61,271 of record NZ_VIUG01000012.1, read on the forward strand.
GTTCAGGTTCTTCTGTACGCCCAAGGATGTGACGTTGGTGTTTACTGTTAAAGCCATGACGAATTCCTCGTTGGTTGGGTACTGCGGCTTCCGGCCTTGGCAACCGCCGGGTTGGCCTAGAGAACCTTCGTAATAGTTATCGTCGGCTTGGGAACTTGCTTGAGGGCTTTTTTCAAAAAATTTACTAGCAGGTGGCCACCCCTTGAAAAACAAGGGCTTAGCCCAGGGAAAAGGCCCAAAAAATGGCGCCTGAAATCTGCGCTGGTAAATTTCAGGCAAAAAAAGTGGGAGCGGGCTTGCTCACGAAAGCGGTGGATCAGCTTGTATATGTGCTGAATGTACCAACGCCTTCGCGGGCAAGCCCGCTCCCACATCACATCTCAGGTAATTCAGTCGCGATAGAGAATCGCTGAGCCCCACGACAGGCCAACACCGAAACCGCTGATAGCCACACGCTTCCAGCTGGCATCCAGGGCATGTTTTTCCAGCAGTAGAGGAATACTCGAGGACACAGTATTTCCGGTCTCCACCATGTCCTTGATGAATTTCTCAGGTTTGTCTTCAAAACGTCGCGCCACGGCATCGACAATCGCCGCGCTGCCCTGGTGGATGCAGAACGCGTCGATGTCATCGGGCTGCAGTGACGATTCGCTCAGCAATTCGTGCAAGTGGGCCGGCACTTTCAACAAGGCAAAGTTGAACACCTGGCGTCCGTTCATGAAAAACACACCATCACTGACCTTCAGGTGCGGCGCACCGGAACCGTCAGTGCCGAACTTGGCCTTGCCCAATTGCCAGATTGCCCCCTCGCCCATCCAGGTTGCAGTGGCGGCATCACCAAACAACATGGTGGTGTTGCGATCTTCCGGGTCGACGATTTTCGAATAGGGATCGGCCGTGACCAACAGGCCATTCTTCAGTCCTGCGGCTTCCATGAAGCCTTTCAGAGCATAAATGCCATATACATATCCCGAGCACCCCAAGGAGATGTCGAACGCCGCGACATGGGTCGGCAGGCCCAGCTTGTCCTGCACGATGGCGGCGGTATGAGGCAACCCTTCCTCGTCACCGTTCTGAGTGACGACGATCAGCGCATCGATCGATTCGCGCTTGAGCTCGGGATTGCTGGCGAACAACGCATTCACCGCTTCAACACACAGGTCCGAGGTTTCCTGGTCGGCGCTTTTGCGCGGCAGGAACGCCGAACCGATCTTTCCGAGGATGAATTCTTCATCCTTCTCGAACTTGGCACCCTGAGCGTAGTTATCCACACCAGCGGTCGGCACGTAACTCGCTATGCTTTTTATGCCAATCATCATGGCTTCCCGATCATAAATAGCTACTGAATATGTACCCCAAAACGCGGCGGGGGTGCGTCATAACGATTGAACCGCGGAGCTGAACACGACATTCGATGAGCTGAACGCGCCTTCAGTCCGGGGAACACAATACATTGAAGATGCACTTTATGACCTATGCGTCACGCCGTTTTACTCATGAAATGATTTATCTGGCCTCATGAGCCCGGATTTAGACGGGAGAAAACCTGGAATTTCAGTGATGTTCCCGAATCCATCTGGCCATGCTGTCAATGGACTGGTCCAGTGAGGTCCAATCATCAAGACCCAGCCCCCGGGCTTTTTCAATGTCGGGTACGTAGTAGGAACGTGTCTGCGTCGCCTCGTCGCCCCCCAGAATCTTCACCTGTTTGCCTGGTGCGATACGGCCGACGACCTTGCAGGCCAGCTCAGCAATCGTCAGCCCCTTGTCAGACCCGACGTTATAGACATTGGAGGCGGTACCCCGGACCAGCAACGTCAGCAACCAGACAGCCAGATCAGCACCATGAAGGTAACTTCGCACGGCGCGCCCACTGGAGTGAAGCAGCAGCTCGTCCTTCCATAGGGCATCCCTCACGAAGTTACCGATGGCGAAATGCGCATCCAGCGCTATTCCCGGTCCGGAAAAAGCAAAACAACGGGCCAGGACGATCTCCAGCCCGTGTTTTTGAGCGTAAATGGCGGCCAGGGTCTCCTGGGCACGCTTGGCCTCGGCATAGGCGCTGCCAACCAGATGGCTGGGGCAGGACGACGAGCTGCTTTCCGTCACCGGATGACCAAACTCAAGAGGTCCGTACTGCGCCCCGGTCCCGGTAAAAAGAATGCGCCGGGTCCCCGTTCGTACCGCCAGATCAAGAATATGACGGGCTCCGCCCAGGATGGTGTCGTAGAGACGCAGAGGGTCGGCCTGGGCACCTGCCAGGGTGTCGGTAGCGGCATGTATCACCAGATCGAACCGTGCCCCCGGCGCAATATCCAGAGGTGACTGGACATCATGCTGCAACCAATCGATCCAACCCGAACCGACATACTCGGGATATTCGGATAGAAACGCCTGCGGCGAGCGGGACACCGCTGTTACTTCAATGCCCGCGCCGCCCTGATTCAGATGGGCAAGCGTGGCGAGCAACCATTTACCGAAGTACCCCGTGCAGCCGGTCAGTAAAATGCGCTGGCCCACCAGATCCCGAGGATCCAGATAGCAGGCGACTCGCTGGATATCGGCAGCGACGACAGACGACCCGAGGCTCACCCGCATGTTCAATGGGCCAGCCAGCTGTCGCGCCACGCCGCCAATGCGATGCCATTGAGCATCCAGTCCTGGCGTATACGCGCTTGCAACACATCGCCGAGCGCCGCCGCGGCATCAAGGTCCTCAACGTGGGCACGGATGGCATCGACCCACGTCTCGAAGCGGTTCTCCACGCGTTTAGCGGGCAAATCACCGCGATAGGCTTCGATGTCGGAACAGATGACAGGCACGCCACATGCCCCGAACTCCAGCAGCCGGCCGTTGCCCTTGCAACGGTTGAACAGGTTGTCTTCAAGCGGCGCCAAGGCCAGATCGAGGTTCAGCGAAGCCAGTTTGGCCGGGTATGCATCCACCGCGACCGCATCGTGATGCTCACGAATGAAAGGACGCAGATGTGCCGGACAGGTTCCCAATATCACCCAGTCGACTTCGTTGGCCAGTTCCTTGATGACATTGGCAAGCATTTCCAGCTCACCGACATTGTGCAGACCACCGACCCAGCCGACTCGTGGCTTATCCGCGCAACGGCGCTCCCCTTGCAAACCTTCCCAATCGCGGGGATCGAGCCGGGTCGGCACGATCCTGATGTCTGCGTTGAAACCGTCAAAAACCTGGGCCATGAAATCGGTGGAAACCACCAATCGATCCATGTACGAAAGCCCCCGGCGCAAAGCCCCGAGTACATCCGCCGGCAGAAGTCGATAGTGCGGACTCTTGGCCGACAGGTTGGGCAGGTACAGATCCAGGTCAAAGACCTTGAAGCAACGGGTAAATGCCTTCACCTGACGAAGGGTTTCCAACTGCTCGGTACGCACATACTGTTGGAACAGGACCACGTCAGGCTTGTATCGCGCAATATCCATCACTGATAGCGTCTGGCTGGACAGTGCTCCGTCCAACATACCCGCCTTACACAAGGCATTGAACGGCTGGACAATTCGATGCCGTGCGCTGTCGGGCTCTCCTGCCGCATGGGCCAGCACCGTAGGCAGCGAAGCAAAGGTCGACAACGGACGCCAGGACAACGACGACTCGCCGACATGGAACGCGCGCTCGGGCGCCAGTGAGAAATTCGGGTTGTAGGCACGATCCAGGGCCAACGTCGGCAGCCAGCGCTGATAGAGACGGTCCAGTTGTGCCGACATCGCCTCGACCGCCGTGGATTCGCCGATCAACAGCTTCACTCGCGGCGTCCACACGTTCAGATAACCGGCCTGCTGAAGTTTCAGGCACAGATCCACATCCGCCCAGGGTGCCAGTTCCTCATCGAAACCGCCCACGGCGGCAAACAATTCCTGTCGTACCATCAGGCATTGTCCGCTTAGCGCCGAGTAGTTCTGGTCGACTTGCAAGCGTTGCATATAGCCATCCGCATCACCGGGCATCCGCGCAAAAGGACTGGCTACCGTCCCGCCTGAACCCAGCACCAGCCCGGCATGGCGAACCGTGCCATCGCCGGCAATCAGCTTGGCGCCGACGCCCCCCACTTCAGGACGCATGGCATGGTTGAGCAACTGCTCCAGCCAACCATCGGTCAGCACGCCGATGCCGCCATCCAGGAACAGCAGGAACTCACCGCGCGCTTCATCCACGGCCTGGTTTCGAATCACTTCGGGGGAAAGCCCGGCGGGGAATCGCAGCACCCGCAGATGGCCGACACCCAACTGTTCGATGCCTGACAACCAGCTGCACATCGCCATGTCTTCATTGCCGCGATCCAACAACAACAACTCGTAATTTCCGTAGCCGGTGTTCTCCAGCAGGCTATCCACGCAACGCTGTACATACGTCAGTTGCCCGTCCACCAGGATCAGAATGCTGACCGCAGGCGCGACCGCATGACCGTAATCCACCTCATAGCGCCCTGGTAGCCTGGAGTTGACCTGCGGCGCCGTAAATCCACGAGTGCGTAAATGGCGCTCGATGACTGCCCTCTCCTGAGGATTGTCCTCAAGCAACAGTACGTCGCCGACGACCAGCGGCTCGCTCATGTGTCCCAAGCCTTCAAACCCGGCCGTTTCGATCATTCGCAGAATGTATTCGAGCTCGAAGGCCGCAGGAAACTCGGTCGCAAAGCCTCCCATTGCCTGCCAGACATCGCGACGCAACAGCCAATGCCTCGCCATCGAGGCTGGGAAACTGAGCAGCAAGTCAAGGTTGATATCCGGACGCAGCGCCAGCTTCAGGTTGCCATCCTCGAAGCGCATGACCTCGTCGGCGCAGATCGCCCGGCAATCGGGCGTGGCGGTCAGCTCCAGCACCGCACTGAGCAGGCCACCGGCAGTGAGAGTTTCACCGGCCCGGACAATGATGAACACATCAAAGACCTGTTCGTTGATCACTCGGTTCAAGGTGGCGACCGTGTCGAGCGAGTCGAGCCGGAAAACCCGCTTGTCGTCGCAGGGAATGTCGGCAGCGGTCAATACTACCGGCTGCAATGTTGCGGGGAGGCCTTCATGTTGCGCCAGGCTTTCGAGGGTATCGTTCAAACGCTGGAGCGCACCATCCGGATCCAGGATGACCACTCCGAGAACCGGCACCTGGCTGCGCTTCAGGTGATCATCGATCAACAGTCGCTGCACCGCGTTTGGCTGGCGGGAAGACAACCAATGAGCGTCCTGGCTTTTGTCGGGACGCTGGGCGTAGGCCACCACGGCGTCCTGGGTAACCTCGATGAAATGATCGAGCGAAGCCCAAAAGTTTTCCTGGTGTCGCAACAGACTCTGTCGCAACAGCGGCAGTGTCTGGCGCGCCGTTTCGATGGCCTGCGGTGTGTTGCCCCAGGCTACGCCGTAGCTGTTGTTTTCATGATTGGACAGCGGTCGGGGGGCATACTGGCTGGGGATCACCACCGCCACACAGCCGCACAGCGCCGCCTCGGCGGCCAGTCCCGAGGGTTCCGAACAATAGAAAAATTCACACTGCTGGAAAACCGCCGCCAACTCCTCCCAGGAGCCCGGGCTCGCCGGGGTAATCTCTATCGAATCCGGGCCCAGCAACGCAGGGTCGATAAGCGCCGTGCCCTGCCGGCCCTGGTAATAACAGATCTTGCCTGGAATACGCTGGGCCTGGTCCGCCGGTGGACAGAAGATGCTGACGTCGACAGCCGGCATGTACAACACGCGATCTTGTGCCATACCCGGCTGCAGCAACTCACGGGTATAGGAAAACAGGATATCGCTTTCATCGTAGGGGCTGACGGCCCGAAGAAAACCGGGCTGATTGAGCAGGTAACGTACGACCACGTTACCGCCCATGGGGTTGCCATCCACGACTTCGGGATAGATGACGATCGGCTCGACTTTCTGCGCCTTGTGCAGAGCAGTGACATCGTTGGTCAGACGCGGCGTCATTAGGCGAGGGTTCAGGACCGCCGAAGAAATGTAGGCCTCATACCCGGAACGAATCAATGCGTCGCAGAGCATGTGCAGGACACGAATGCCAGCCGAGTTACGCCGGTAATCCGGCGACATGATGTAATAAGGGCTCGGCCTTCCGGCAAATAACGAACGATGCATCAAACGCTCCTGACGTTCTGAAGCCACATGAAAACCACAAGTCATAACCTGAAACCCGATGTGTCCCCTCCCAGTGGCGAGGGATCCGATCAGAGCTGTCTGATCGAATTATCGTAATGCTCGAACACCACTTCACCGGAATGGTTGTAATCGGCAAACGACATGTCCTTTTTCGGCACGCGCCAGTCGCCATAGACAAAATCCAGGTAGCCGAAGGCGTCGTTGGGAGCTTTCAACGAAGCACCGAACAGCTGAATGGCATCGAAGCCGTCGAAATGCACTTGCGGGCAGAACCATTCGGGCATGGCACCGATCACTACCGCCGAACCGTCGCGGCGCACGCGCCGGGCAATGTCGGTTTCGAACGGGATAATCTCGTCGGCCCCTACGGCATTGTCACAGGTGATCCGAATGGCGAAATCAAAACCGTGGGTGGCGATCAATTCGATATTCCACACTACCCCATCACGCTGCGGCAGATGCTGTTTATTGCTACGCACCAGCGCCACCAGCGCCTCGAACTGCACATCGTTGACCGAAAAATCGATGTCGTCGTCCCAGGCGATGAAGTCACCCTCGCGCAGCGCCCCCAACAGCGTGCCGAAATCCAGATACAAATCGATACCGGCGGCGTCCGTCAATGCGCCGAGGGTCACCACCAACGCTTCGGCGATGGATTTGGTCGGCGGATGAGAGAACGGATGCACATCGCGCATGCCCTTCATCTCGCGCTTGCCGGGGATGATCGTGGGTATGTCACCCAGCCCCAGGGTTTCGAGCTGGGCCAGGATGCTTTGCGACCAGACACTGGTGATGACGATCGCATCGCAACCACTGGCGGCAATCTGATCGGCGGCAATTACCGGATAACCGAAAAATGCCTGCCCCTGTTTCTGAGGATCATTGTCGACAATTGCCAGAATATCCAGATCTCGGTTCTGTTCGATGAACAGCCCGCCACTCTTGCCCGCACCGAACAAAATGAGTTTCTTACCTTGCAGATCCATGATGCCTTCCCCGGATGCGCCCATGCGCCTCAACGATGCTATTTTTTCAGTGCGACGCAGCGGCCGACCTTGGCATCTTCGTCACGAAACTTCGCCAGGCCGCGGCCTTCGATCTGGTACGTCACATGGAAGCCGGCGCGCTCGATGTCCGCCACCATCGCCCGATGATCCACATAACGCCGGTAGTGGTCGGTGCCAAAGATCTTTTCCTGTTCGGCATCGTCGGTCGTGCGGTATTCGAAAAACACCTGGCTTTGCGCAGGCAGTAGCACGCTGAGCAGATCCAGGAATGCGCCGGCCTCGTTCTCATCGATCGCATGAAGGAAAAACCGCGCATACACCGCCACCTTGCGCTTGTTCTCCAGAAACCCCTTGATCTCGTCCCTGGCGGCGCCGGCCAGGCATTGCACATAGCGTGTATGTTCGTGAGCGCTGCGCGAACGACACAGCTCAATGGCCTCCACCGACGCATCGAGCCCAAGCAGATCGAAGCCACAGGCGGCGAAAAATTCGCTGTCGCGGCCATTACCGCAACCGAACTCGATCACACCGTCGACATCGGCCAATTCATTGACGGCGAACGCCGCGAATTGCGACGGGTAGGCCGGCGCACCTCTTTTGCGACTACTGTAGAACGAATCCCAATAGCTCGATTTTTCTGCCTGGCTCATTGCCCAACCTCACGACTGTTTACGGCGTACAACACGGTGTCAAAGCTGCTGTGGGCATGGCAACGCAGATAATAACGGTATGGCAAGCCATAGCCCTGCAATTGCTCGAAGATGCTCCACAGATGTTCCGCCCGGTGATAAATGCTGATGGCCAGATTCGGCCGGTATTGGTTCAGCATGTTCCTGGCGCCTTCCAACGCCGCGGGCTCTTCGCCTTCGATGTCCATTTTGATCAGGTTCGGAGCAAAGCCTGGCAACGCATCGTCCAGGCGTACACATGTCACTGTTTCCCCACCCGACTCAACCAGATGCCCACCTGCTCCCAGGGCGCCGTCGAAGCCAATACGCCGGTTGCCGTCAGAAACGCCACAAGGAAAATTCACCGCGTGCAGGTCATTCAGATTCGGCACCAGCACTGCGTAGTTCTCAAGGTTCGGCTCGAAACTGGCAACGGCTTCGAAGACCAGCCCCGCACTGCGCATCTCCTGAACGGTGTCGCCGGTGTAAGCCCCGCAATCGACAAAACGCAGCGGCTGTGGCCAGCTCGGAAGATCCTCGGGGAAATACTGCCGGGGCGAAGGCGAAGGTAACCGCGAATAGTCACCCGAAATGCGGAACTCGACGATCCGGTCCAGCAATTGCCGACTGGTCTCATCAGCCAGATGCACGCGCAGGTTGGCGATCCGCTCAGCGTGAGTTTCGTAATAACGCGGGTCTACCAACCAGTAACGAAACGGCTGTCCTTCGGGGAAGTGCCGCACGAACTCCACAAGACTGATCACCCGGCCATAGCCCAGCGCTTGCAGTTGGCTGACCACTTCGCCGACATCCACGTAATTATTGAACAGGCCGATAATCACACAGGCACTGGCTGGGTCATGCCCGAGAGCCCAATCCCGGGCATTGGCTACAGGGATTCCATCGACTTGTTCCAGGGATTCATCACGATCCAGAAACGCGCTGATGCCGATGCCCTGCTCTGCCAGATAAGCCTGGACCCGCTGTCCAGCCAGCCGGGCACCATAGACCAGTAGATGTTCAAAGCGTTGACCTTCAAACATCGTGCTCTCCCGACGCCACCCGGACCAGCACCGCATGACCGTTGAGGTTGTGGATAAAACGGAAATCGCGATTGCCTTGCATGAACTCGTTGACCAGCCGGGTCACGCCTTCACAGCCATAGAAACCGTAATCGTCGAACACCACCACAGCACCGGGAGCCAGGCGCGGCAATGCCCATTCCAGGACACTGCGAGCCGACTCATAGACATCCACGTCGATGTGCAGGAAGGCCAGCCGCTGGCTGACATGCTCGGCATTGTGCTCCGGGAACATGCCTTCGAGGATCTGTACACACTCGGTCACACCACAGCGTGCCGCCAGTGCCTGGACACGCTGGATATCGGTGTCACTGTGTTCCCCCCCGCTGTAGCCGGTATCCAGGTGACTGGCCTTCACCACACCGGTGAACGTATCGGCCAGAAACACCTTGCGACCCGGCCGCTGGCTTGCCAACGCCAACAAACAACCCGAACCGCCTCGCCAGACCCCCACTTCCAGGAAGTCACCTTCCAGGTCATCGAGTTGGCGGGCCAGGGACCAGAGTTCGAACAACCGGTACTTGTCCACCAGGGTGTTGCGCTCGACCAAACCCAGAGCCTGCTCGAACGCCTGGTCCTGGCACCACGGCGCATAGCTCGAATACGGCAACAGCCGCTCATGGCGGATTTCCGGCGACTTGGCATGAGCCCAGGAAACCGTGCCGCGCAAATAGCGGTAGCTCAGGCCGGTCAATTTTCTCTTCAACCAGGCCATGTCAGTTGCGCTCCGAGATCGCCATCTGTGCGTGGAATTCGTCACGCGGCAGGAACGGATAGAGGTCCTCCAGCGCGCCGGTTTCCGGCTTGCCTTGTTCATTGATGCGGGTCATGACCCGTGGTACCCGCGCCTCCTCGATTTGCACCAGCACCTCGCAGATCACCGGACCGCTGCGCTCGAGCACCTCGGTCAGCGCCGCGTCCAGCCCCTCGTGGGCCTCGATGCGCGCGTAGCCGACGCCATAGGCTGCGGACAATTGCTGCAAATCAGGGAGCTTCAGGCCACTGGTGTCGTCGGCCCCTACCAGCAATTTGAAGTGCATGTTCTGTGAGGTGCGGATCGAGGCGTAGCCCTGGTTGTTGATCACAAAGCATTTGATCGGCAGGTTCTGCGCGGCCAGCGTGGCCAGCTCCTGGATGTTCAGTTGCACGCCGCCGTCGCCTTCGACGCAGATCGTCTGTTTGCGTCCGGATGCCAGGCAAGCACCAATGGCCGACGGCACGCCGAAGCCCATCGAGCCGGTGCCGCGGTTATGGAAGCAACGTTGATCCTTCTTCAGGCGCAGGTTGAGCAGGAACAGTTCGGACGCGAACCCGGAGCTGCCAGGAGCGATCACATCGCCTTCGCTCAACAGGTCCGACAGGCGATCGGTAAAGTGATACATGCTCACGCCTTCGCTGTCGTCGGCGTGCTCGGGTTGCAGCAGGGGATAGCGCTCGCGCCAGGCCGCGATCTGCGCCCGCCAGGCGGAGTAATCAGGCAGCCCGGCGGCCTTGACCGCCGTAGCGAGGCCTTCGATGAACGGCTTGACGTCAGCCACGACCTTGACCTCGACCGGCATCTGCAGCTTGGCGATTTCCGCCGGATCGATGTCGACCACGACTTTCTTGGCATACGGTGCGAAATGCGCATGGTTGTAGGCCGTGAGCGCCATGTCCAGGCGTGAGCCCAACACAATCAGCAGGTCACAATTCTGCAGGGTGAAGTTGGCCCAACGCGGCGCGATCGAACCTGGGCGACCGCCAAACAGCGGATGCTCGTCTTCGATCAGGTCCATGGACAGCCACGTCGGCATGACGGGGACGCCCGCCGATTCCATCAGTGCATTGAAAGCTTCGACAGCACCGGCCATGCGAATACCGCTACCGGCAATAATGCCCGGACGCTTGGCGGCCTTGAGCAATTCCAGGGTGCGGCTCACCGACTCGCTGACATCGACGGCTGCGGCCACCGGCGGCAACTGGGCACGGCGCAGCTGCGTTGGATCGATCTGCACCGCTTGGACATCCAGCGGTACGTCCAGCCACACCGGGCCACGACGTCCGGTCAGAGCGGCATGCTCCAGCTCATCGAACACCTCGGCGACTGCCAGCGGATCGGTCAGGGTCACCGCTTTCTTGGTGATCGACGACACGATGGAGACGATGTCGGCCTCTTGCACGCCGAGCATCCGCAAGCCGGTCCCTGCCTTGAGGTCAGCCGTCTTCACCTGCCCGGAAATAAAGAACACCGGAGTGGAATCAAGCCAGGCGCCCAGGGTCGCCGTCACGGCGTTGGTGGCGCCCGGCCCGCAGGTGGTCATGCAAGCACTTGGCCCGCCGGTGAGCTTACCGGCCGCTTCGGCAGCAATGCCGGCCGCTTGTTCATGCAGGCACAGGATCGGCTCGAGGTCGGGATGACGTCCCAAGGCGTCGTTCAAATGCATGGCGCCGCCACCTGGCAGGAAGTACACCTGCTTGATGCCCAGTTCCGCCAGTCGGTTCATGATGTAGTCAGCTACACGCATTTTGGTACTCATCTCTCAAAACCCCAATTCGCCGAGCGCTCGGCTCAATTCAATTCGTTCAGAAACTCAAGCGCCGACCAGAACCCGGCACCATGATCCTTGTGGCCCTGCCACACTTCGGGAATAAAACTCAGCTGCGGATACTGCTTGAGCTGCGCCCAGGTCGCCGGCCAGTCAACGTCCCCGGTGCCCATCAGTACGCCTTCGCCGTTGCTGCCCTTGGCATCGGCCACATGCAGGTGCGCCGAATGCGGCAGCAGCAAGGCCAAGGCAGCCTGGAAATCGAGGCCGAAATGGAAGCAGGCCATTTGCAGGTGCGAGAGGTCCAGGCACAGGCGCATGTTCATCGCCTTGGCCTGCTCGGCCAGCTCCTGGGGCATCATGAATATGTTCTGGTGACGCTGACCGCCGAAATGCCAGGGGAACGGTGCCATGTTCTGCGGGATCAACTCGGTACGACCGAAGTCGATCTGGGCGCAGGACTCACGGAAACGCTGATACAGCTCGGCCCGGTGGCTGAGAGGGAAAGGCTCGTCGGCCGAGAAGCCGCCGACGTTTGCCACGATCAGCAACGAATCGGCCTTGGGGAAGAACTCGGCGATCTGCAACGTCGCATCCACCACCCGTTGCAGGTTGACGATGGAGCGCTGGCGGTAGTCCAGGTCATCCGCCGCCAGGTCCAGCAGTTCGCTGTTCTCGAACAGCTCAGGCGCGTGCACCACCAGACGCGAGCATTCGACGGTACGCAGGTAGGCCTGTGGCGCCACGCTCAGGTCGCGGTAGGACAGATGGAATTCGAACAGGTCAGGTTTGATCCACTGGTCGTATTGCAGGAAGTCGTGGTAACGCACCGGCACGCCCCAGAGAATCGGCATGGCGTATTCACGGCGAACCTCCTGCTGTGCGACCAGGTCGCTGTCGAACAGGAAATCGCCCTGGGCAATGGCACGCCCGGCCTGCTTACCCAATAAGTCAGCCAACCGATACGGCGGCAGGCCCTGGCCGGGGCTCGCAACGCGCAGCATGTCTTGGGAGAACGTTTCGCCAGATTCGATAGCCCGCGCCGCGATCACGCTTTTGCCCAGGTTCTCGCGATTGAGCAATTCACCCTGGCTGGCATGGCGCCCCGGCCCGGTCCACGGCAAGGCTTTCTCGACTTGGCGGATACCCTCTACCAGTTGCCGAAACTCTTCGGGTTCAAGGCTCGCCAGATGGTCAGGTCCTTCCATACTACGATCCAGGGTGATGTGACGCTCGATCAGCTTGGCGCCCAATGCCACTGCGGCGATGCTGATGGCCGTGCCACGCTCATGGCCCGAATACCCCACCAGGTCATGCAACTGGCGCAAACGCGCCAGGTAACCGAGCTGGATATCGGTTTCCGGAGCCGGGTAGGTGCTGTTGCAGTGCAGCAGCGCGAAAGGAACACCCAGGCCCTTGAGTTGTTCGATGGCCCGAATAATCTCGTGTTCCAGCGACATGCCGGTGGACAGGACCAACGGTTTGCCCAGCGAAGCGGCTTTGGCGATCAGGTACGGGTTGCACAGGTCGGCGGAGGCGATTTTCAGCGCCGGAACGTCAAAGCCGGCCAGCACATCGACACTCGGCTCGTCCCAGGGCGTGCAGATGTAGCTGATGCCCTTCTGCGCGCAGTACTCGCGGATCAGTCGGTGCTCATCCACACTCAGCTCGACTTTATCCAGCAGGTCCTGGATATATTCCACGCCCAGGTCTTCGGCCCGGGAGCCGTCGGCCTTGGTACGGTACAGCGCCTCGCGATTACGCAGCTGGAACTTCACGCAGTCGGCCCCCGCCTCGATGGACGCGTCCACCAGTTGCCGGGCCAGTTCCACCGAGCCGTTGTGGTTGTTGCCCACTTCCGCGATGACAAATGTATGTTGCTCACCGATGGTCACGCCATCGATGCTGAAGATCGGCTTGCTCATTGAATTTTGGTCCGCCAGGAAGTGACACCGTTGGATTCAAAACGGAAATCGGTGGTTCGGCAGCCAAGCGCTCTGACCTTCTCGGTCACGGCCTGGCGGTGCTGGGGTTGTACGAAGAACAGGAAGAAACCGCCGCCACCGGCGCCCAGCAACTTGCCCCCCAAGGCGCCCGCTTCCACGGCGCACTCGTAGATCTGGTCAAGCACACTGTCGCTGACCGCCTGGGAGAACTGTTTCTTGAGCATCCAGCCCTCATGCAGGCAACGGCCGAAATCATGCAGCTCACCACGAATCAGGTGATGGTGCATGCGTCGGCACAGCGACACGCTTTCGGTCAGCAAAAGGCTTTGCTCACCCTTGCTGCTCATTTCCGCGCGTTGTTGCACATGGAGCTTGCCGGAATCGTGGGAAATGCGGGTATCGCAAAGCACCAGGCATTCTTCCAGCTCGTTGCAGATCGAATCCTCGAGACGGATCGGGTGAACCAGGTTGCGCCCCTCGCGAAACTCGATCAGGTTGAAGCCACCGAACGCCGAAGCGTACTGGTCCTGCCAGCCACCGGCGATGCCGAAGCACAGGCGCTCGGCCTGGAATGCCAGTTCTGCCACTTCATAGGTAGTCCAACGATCGCGACGCAACTCGTTGAACGCTGCGATCACCGCCGTGGCGACCGCCGACGAGCCGCCCAGGCCCGAGCCCACCGGAAAATCGGAACGCATGTACAGGTCCAGCCCATAGTTGGGTTGGATCACCGACACGATGGTTGCCAGCAGGCCCTTGTCGGCATGCTCCAGCAACTCATCCAGGGAATCATAGGATTCGCGGGTTCCCAGGTCCTCGGAGAAGATCCGAATCACGCTGTCGGTCCGCGGAATCAACGTGGCATGGGAGTACAGCCCGACGGTGCAACTGAGCACCGCCGCCGGATTTTCCACGAAATAATAGGTCAGGTCCGAACCGCCACCGCTGAAACTCATCCGCACTGGCGCCCTTGCCCGGGCCAGCACCGGCACTTCCTGGTTGGCGGCCAGTCGTGCCGGGGTGACGACGTCCACCAGGCAACCGGCCTCGTCCACCACCGGAATCGCGTTGTAGCTCAGGTCGAAGATCTTGAGCATTTCTTCGCGCGAAGCACCGACCTTGACCGAACGGTATGCGGTGTTCATGCACTCGGTGACTGGCACGCTCGTTTCACCGCCCTGGAGCAGATAACGACGCAGGTCACCGTTGGTCAATACGCCTTCCAGGTGCCAATGCTCGTTGACCACGAAGACGATTTGCAGATCGCCTGTCTCGATGCACTCTACGGCGTCGAGAATGGTCTGGTTCATGTAGACGGTTTGTGTTCTGGCCAGTTGGTTCATGGCTGGATGGCCTCCTCGAATCCCGACTTGAAGGCACTCAAGGCGTCGGGCGTTCCGATATCGATGAAGGGTCCGCTATAGGCGCAGACCTTGAGCGAGCGGCGCCGAATCAGCATCGGCAGGATGTCCTGTTCCATCGAGCAGGGCTGGACGACGCAGTGTTGCAAGGCGTCGGCCGTGAATGCATAGACGCCGGCATTGACCACACCCGGTCCGGACAAGCCCTTTTCCTTGAGCGCCAGCAGTTGCAGATCTTCGGCACATTCCAGGCTGCCGTAGCGAGAGCGGTCGTCGACCTCAACACCCACCAGCACATTGCCGGGGGCGGTCATGGCCAACCGATAGGCCCGACGGTCGAGCCAGGTGTCGGCATTGAGCACCAGGAAGCGCCCTTCGGGTGGCATCTGCCGCAAGGCATGCAGAATGGCCCCGCCGGTGCCCATGGGCTGTTCCTCGACCACTATCTGCAGATCCAGGCCGGTTTCGGCCATCAGGGACGGCAGCAGTTCGGCCAATTGATCGGCCCGGTAGTGCGCGCACAATACGGCCTGGGTCATGCCGGCCTGCTTCAGCTCCGCCAGCACCAACGCTAGGAACGGCCGGCCGTGGATATCCACCACGGCTTTCTGCGAACCCTGGAGCACGGCACTCAGGCGAGTGCCGAAACCACCACACAGGACGTAGGCACGCATCAGCGATCCAGCCCGAAGAAATGTTCCAGGCAGCGGGCCGCATGACCCAGATGCTCCTCGCCCAGTCCCGGCCAGACGCCGATCCAGAAGGTGTCGTTCATGATTTTGTCGGTCACCGTCAACTCGCCGCTGATGCGGAAGTTACGGCCCAGCATGTAAGGCTGGCGCACCAGGTTGCCGGCGAACAACAACCGCGTGCCGACGTTCTGGCTGTCCAGATAGCGCAACAGCTCGACGCGCTTGATGCCGCAGCCGTCGCGCAGAGTCACAGGGAAGCCGAACCACGAAGGGTCACTGTCCGGGGTCGCCTCGGGCAGGATGAGGAAGTCGCTGCAATTGGCCAACCGCTCGCTGAGCCAGCGGAAGTTACGCTTGCGCGCAGCCGTGAAATCCTCCACACGGTCCATCTGCGCCAAGGCACAGGCGGCCTGCATGTCAGTGATCTTCAGGTTATAACCCAGGTGCGAATAGGTGTACTTGTGGTCATAGCCTTCCGGCAGCTCGCCCATCTGCTTGCAGAAGCGCTGCT
This sequence comes from Pseudomonas sp. SJZ078, assembly GCF_007828255.1. Taxonomy (NCBI): domain Bacteria; kingdom Pseudomonadati; phylum Pseudomonadota; class Gammaproteobacteria; order Pseudomonadales; family Pseudomonadaceae; genus Pseudomonas; species Pseudomonas sp. SJZ078. The sequence goes on from NZ_VIUG01000012.1 coordinate 77,194, forward strand.
TGCAGGTGTTGTCCTGGCCGGGCTCGCAATAGCAATCACGGCCCCAGTCGCGGAAAGATTCCATGATGCGCTTGAGCAACGGGCTGTCGGTGAACACCGCGCCGCCCTCGCCCATGGTGATGTGGTGCGCCGGGTAGAAGCTCAAGGTACCGATGTCGCCGAAGGTACCGACCATGCGGCCCTTATAGGTCGAGCCCAGGGCATCGCAGCAGTCTTCGATCAGCCACAGTTTGTATTTGTCGCACAGCGCCCGCACCACACCCAGGTCATAGGGGTTGCCCAAGGTATGAGCGAGCATGATGGCCTTGGTCTTCGGTCCGATGGCCGCTTCGATCTTGGCCGGGTCGATGTTGTATGTACCCAGTTCGACATCGACAAACACCGGTACCGCGCCAAACTGCAGGATCGGGTTGACGGTGGTCGGGAAGCCGGCGGCGACACCAATCACTTCATCGCCGGGCTTGATCGCGCGATCCCCCAGGCGCGGGGAGGTCAAGGCGGAAAACGCCAGCAGGTTGGCCGATGAGCCCGAATTGGTGGTCAACACGCAACGACGCCCCAGGTATTGGGCCAGGCGTTTTTCGAAAGCCTCGTTGAACCGGCCGGTGGTCAACCAACCATCCAGCACCGCCTCGGTCATCGATTGCAATTCCGCGGCGCCAATGACCTTACCGGCCGGCGGCACACTGCTCTGCCCGGCCACGAACACCTGCGGAGCGAGCGCCGACTGCGCATAGCGCCCCACCAGCTCGACAATTTGTTGGCGCAGTTGCGTAGTACTTTCACTCATGGGTATCGCCTTGGTAGTCCGCGATCTGCTTGCGGGTAAAGGAGTGCATGTCCTGGCCGTTCTGCCAGGCCAGGTGCCAGGCCAGCGTGCGCTCGAGACTGGTCGCGAGGGACCAGCGCGGCATCCAGCCGAGCTCTTCGCGTGCCTTGCTGGAATCGAGTGCCAGCAAACCGGCCTCGTGGGGTTGAGCCAATGGATCGACTGTCCAGCGCACCGGCGTCGGCCATTGCCCGGCGAGCAGGCCGACGATGGTTTCGACCGTGGCGACGTTGTCGCTCTGCGGACCGAAGTTCCAGGCGCCGACGTGACGCTCAGCGTCCTCCACCAGCGCCCTGGCCAGCATCAGGTAACCCATCAGCGGCTCAAGGGCGTGTTGCCAGGGACGAGTTGCCTGTGGATAACGCAGCACCACTTCCTCATCGTTCTGCCAGGCGCGAAAAATATCCGGCACCAGCCGCTCCGGCGACCAGTCACCACCGCCGATGACATTGCCGGCCCGAGCCGTCGCCAGCGCGATGCCGGCATCCTGCAGGAACGAATTGCGATAAGAGGCACATAGCAATTCAACGCACGCCTTGCTGTTGCTGTAGGGGTCGAAGCCGCCCAAGGCGTCGTATTCACGATAGGGCAAGACCCACTCGCGGTTTTCGTAGCATTTATCAGTGGTGACCACGACCACCGCCCGTACGCTTGGGCAATGACGAACGGCTTCGAGCAGATTGACCGTGCCCATGACGTTGGTGGCATAAGTCTGGACGGGATTGCGATAGGCCTCGCGAACCAGGGGTTGCGCAGCGAGATGCATGACCACGTCCGGCTGGAATGCCCCAAGTGCCGAGGACAGCGCGGCGCCGTCGCAGATGTCCGCCAGATCACCGGGGATCAGCGCATCCACGCCTGCGACGGACCATAAAGCGGGTGTGGTTTCAGCGGGCAACGCAAAGCCGCGGACCTCGGCCCCCAACTGACGCAGCCACAGTGCCAACCAGCCACCCTTGAAGCCCGTATGGCCGGTCAGGAAGACCTTTTTACCCATCCAGAATGCGTTCAAGTCCAGAGTTTCCATTCGGCCTGGCCGCTGTTCCAGCGTTCCTCAAGGAAGACGCGGTCGCGCAACGTATCCATCGGCTGCCAGAAACCACGGTGCAGATGACTCATCAACTGCCCCTGTCGCGCGAGGTTGCGCATTGGCTCGTATTCCCAGGTGGTGGTGTCGTCTTCAATGCCATCGAGCGCAGCAGGCTCCAGCACGAAAAAGCCGCCATTGATCCAGCCACCATCGCCCTGGGGCTTTTCCTGGAATCCCCTGACGCATGCACCTTCGAGCTCCATCGCGCCAAAACGGCCGGGTGGCTGGACGGTGGTGACCGTAGCCAGTTTGCCGTGCTGTTGATGGAACTCGATCAGCTCGCGGATGTTGACGTCGGAAACGCCGTCGCCATAGGTGAAGCAGAACGTCTCGTCGCCCAGATATTCGCGCACGCGCTTGAGACGACCGCCAGTACCCGTAACCTCGCCGGTATCCACCAGGGTGACACGCCAAGGTTCGGCCTTGCCCTGATGGATGTGCATGCTGTTCTTGGCCATGTCGAACGTCACGTCCGACATGTGCAGGAAGTAGTTGGCGAAATACTCCTTGATGACGTAACCCTTGTAGCCCAGGCAGACCACGAAGTCGTTGATGCCGTAGTGAGAGTAGATTTTCATGATGTGCCAGATGATTGGCTTGCCACCAATCTCAATCATCGGCTTGGGCTTGAGATGCGACTCCTCGCTAATGCGAGTGCCCAGTCCTCCAGCCAGAATTACTGCCTTCATATGCCTCTCTCTCATCAGCGTCAAAGACGCTCCACTGCTCACAAGAGACGCCAATTATTCGGCGTCGCTGCCGGTAATACAGGCGCTGATAACTGAGAAAGCAATTATGGTGCCACTGATTGGAGGCCCAATATTACGGGGCCTTGAGGCAAGAAAGGGAATTCAGGGAGGGAAGGAAAAAAGAAGATTGACTGCTTTCACGAGCGGCCTCGCTCCCCCAGAGGCACAGTAGAACCCTGTGGGAGCGAGCCTGCTCGCGCTAGCGGTGATTCAGCCGACCGAAGAACCGAAGCCTTACACGCCGGCCTGGCCGATGAGCGCCGACCACGGCACCTGGGTCACCGGACCGAGGGTGTAGCCGGAACCGGTCAAGTCCAGGTTGCCGTTGTAGTTGGCGTCATGCGCCAAGGCTTCCTGCCACTTGCCGAGCAGTGCCTGGCGAGCCTCGGGCGAGGACGACAAGCTGCCCGGGTTGACGACCTGGACGTAAGGCGTCCACACCGTGAGGTAACCGGCTTGTGCGGCTCGCAGGCACAGATCCACATCCCCCAGCCCCTCGGCGAACAACGTATCGTCTACCCCGTCGAGTGCCTGGAACAGCTGCGTGGAGATCATCAGGCAGGCGAAGGACACCGCCGAGCAATTCTGCTCCGCCGCCAGGCGGTTCATGTAACCCCGGGCATCCGCAGGTTCGCCGACGAAAGCCGAACCCACCACACCGTTGAGGCCAAGGATCAGGCCAGCCTGCGTAATTTTCCCCTGCCGGTCGATCAGCCTGGCACCGACCACACCGACCTCCGGACGCTGGGCATGGTTGAGTAACAGCTCGATCCAGTTGACGTTCACGACTTCGCTGTCCACTGCCAGGGTGAGCAGGTATTCGCCCTTGGCCTGTTGGCTGGCCTGGTTGATCAGCGTCGCCGTGCCAAGCCCAGGCTCCACCTCGATGAAGCGTACGCGACTGGCCTGGTGCCCCTGGCTGCGGAGCCAGTCTTTCAACGCTGCGCCATGGATCGGATGCTCGGCCACCAGCAGCTCGAAACGTTGGTAACGGGTACGTTGCAGGACGTTGACAATGCAACGTTGCAACGTCACCAGTTCGCCCTCGCCATGGAGAATGATCGATACCAGCGGACGCTCGATAAAGCGATAGTCGATTTTGTAGACACCCGGCACCAGCGAACCGACATCAGCCTTGTAGCCCCGTGCCGCGAGATGGCGGAGCAAGGCCTTGCGCTCGTCGGCATTGTCGCCCTCCTGCCCTGCCTTGCAGACCAGCAACGCTTCGTCCAGGTGCGCCAGGCCACTCATGCCGCCCTGTTCGATCAAGCGCAGGAGCAGTTCGAACTCCAGTGCCTCCTTGAAATCGCGCGAGTAGCCACCGGCCTGCACCAGCACCTCACGACGAACCAGCCAGTGCCGCGCCATCAACGACGGTACGCTCAACAACAGATCCAGATTGAAGCCGGGGCGGAACACATCGACCAGGGTTTCGTCGGGCTGGCGCTGGAATTCGTCCATCGCCACCGCCCGGCATTGCGGCGCGTCGAGCAGTTCCAGGCTCGCATGCATCAGACCGGACGGCGTCAGCTCATCCCCCGCTTCGGCCAGGACCACCCAGTCGCAATCGATCTGGCCGACCACCAGATTGATTTTGTCGACATAGTTGCTTTCGGTGACTTTGACGAAATGCAGGGTGTTCTGGACAGTGGTTTCGGCCGGCAGGTCGCCGGTGGTGAACACAATGATTTTGAATGCCCGACAGGCCCCATTGATCACGCTGTCGAAGGTGGCCTGCAAGCGGGTGAAATCCGCTTCCAGGTCCAGGAGCAGGATGCCGAAGGTCGGTCCACCCTTGTGGCCCGCCAGGTACCGACTGATCTGCTGGACCTGTGCCGCGTTCGGCTCACGCCCATCGAGCCAACGCAACAAGCGGCCCGACCGCATGGTTTCGAAAAGACTGGAGTGGTCCTGCAGCATCACGTCCTCCAGCCGCTGTGCCCACTCGCTCAACCGCTCGGCCTCGACTTGGGCACCGCCTTCCTCGAGCAAGGCAGCCAACTGCTGCACCACGTCGCGATTGAAAGCATTGAGCATAAAGGCTTTGAGCAGCCGCTCATTGAGCGGCTCGGCACTGGCGTTGCGCTGTGGCCGCGCCAGTTCTTTCTGCTTGAGCAGCGCCGCTTCCAGCTCATTCAACTGGACCCGCCCGGCCGGTATCGCGTGCATGAGGAATTCAAGCCTGGACAGGGATTCGAAAAACGGCTGGTTGTAGAACGGAAGCTCGACGAACTGCGTCGGCTCGAAACGACAAATGGGCCCTTGCAACTGGGAGTGCCAGGCCGCCTCGAACAACTTGGCCAGGGCAAAAGCTGCACGCTGGCTCAGGTAATTGCCAATTTCCTCCAGGCTTTCCACCGCTTGCGACGGCGCCCCCCGGCCCAATCCGAACGTCGAATCCAGGGCCGTCACCAAGCGTTCACGTAACGCTACGGTGCCCCCATCACGATAGCTCAGCACCGCGGCCAACTGACTGGCTTCCAGGGTCGAAGGACTTTCCAGGGCGTGGACCCCATAAGGGATCGGCAGGACACGGACCTTGGCCGCCGCCATCAGCGCACAGCCATGACCCAGTTCCTGCCAGGCCGGATCGAAATCCGCCGGCAACGCGGCATACCAGCGCTGGACCACTTCGGTCCGGCTGACGGCGTTGATCAATGAAGGGCAATGCCCGGCATAAGCGGCCAAGCGCTCCTGGGCGGACGCATCGGCGAAGTCCTCGACGCCCTTGCGATCCCTGCGGTAATAGTCCACGCGGGAAGCATGGGCTTCGAATGTCAGTGCATAACCCTGGCACGCCGAATAATCGTCATGACCGGCCAGGAATTCCAGTGATTGGTCGAGGGCCTCCGGCAGCAGGAAAGCGTCTACGTCGATCAATGCCAGGTAAGGCGTCTTCACATGCTCAAGCCCTTGACGCAGCTTGTTGGCGAAGTGACCGGCCTCGGCTCGATGCACATAACGCACGCCGGACAATGCCGCCACACTGTCGGCATCCGGCTCGGCGGACGAATCGAGAACGAGTTGGGCACAGGGATAATCGGCGTAGTAACGCAACGCCCGGCGCAACGCTTGCGGTTGCTCATGGGACAACAGGACCAGGGTAAAGCGCTCGTTCAACGGAGCGGATGAATCATTGGCAATACTGCGTTGCATATGAATTCCTTAACGAGCGAGTCGCCCAATTGGCGGCATTATGTTCATGGCATGTTGCGGCATTGGCCGGACCATCAATCCGGCAACCAGCCATCGGCCCAATAGCGCAGGTTGTCGCCGCGCAACATGAAATCGCGCAGCACCACTTCGCGCAGTTGGTCACCCATCCGATAACTGGCCTGTGGGTCGGACAGGTGCATGCGGATCGCATCCAGCCATTCCTGCGTGCTGTTGGTCTTCACCTTGGTACAGGGTAGATGACCCCGATAGGCTTCGGTATCGGTACAGATGACCGGGTACCCACAAACCCCATACTCCAGCAGCCTGAGGTTGCTCTTGCAGTCGTTGAAAATGTGCTGTTCCAGCGGAGCCAGGGCCAGGTCCAGGTTCAGGCTCGCCAGCTTGGCCGGATATTCCGACAGCGGGACGCCGGCATGGTATTCATGCACATAGGGTCTGAGGGAATCCGGACACATGCCGAAGAAGACCCATTCGACTTCATCCGCCAGCTCGCGTACCACCTCGGCAATGATTTCCAGGTCTCCCCGATGGCTGGTACCGCCGCCCCAACCCACCCGGGGCTTGATCGACGTACGGCGCTGGCTGGTCAGCCGATGCCACAGATGCGGCGCCAGCATGTTCGGCACTACGCGGATATCGTGATGAAGACCGGACAATGCATCCGCCAGGGCGAACGTCGACACCACCACCCGATCACACAGAGCAATGCCGCGCTCCAACAGGTTAACGATGTCGTCGGGCATGTTGCGGGTGTGATCGTTCTTTTCAGGGATCTTCGCCACATAGTCATCGAGTTCGTAGATGCGCATGGCGTTGGAATAGGTTTTCACCTGGACGATGTCGTTGAACTTGCCGCTGTTGTAGCGTCCCTGGAGCACGATCACATCCGGTGACTGGCGCTCGATCTCAATGATCGACGGCATCTCATAGGACACCCGTCCGACGATCCGCCCGGTGGCTCGCAGTTCGATCAGCGGCTGGCTCACGCGGTAATGGCCGATGGCGGAACTGTTGAGGGCCAGGCCCAGGACCGAAGGCAGCGGACGACTGTATAAAGGATTCCAACCGGTGCGTTGGCCCGGCGCCAGGCCAAAACTGTTGCCGGCCAGGCTCAGGTTCCGGTTGTAGGCCGGATCGTTGGCGATCCAGGGCAACCAGCGCTGGTAGAACGACTCCTGCTCTTGTTCCACGCGTTGCTTCCAGGACGCTTCGCGTGCCGCCCCGGCAGAGGGGGTCAGGACTACGTTGGCATAAGGCGTGGTCACCACCAGGTAACCTTGCCTGCCGACCTCAAGGCACAACTCGAGAAAGTTGATGCCCGGTGTTTCAATGGCAGGCGACAGCCCCCCGACGGTATCGAATACCGTCCTGCGCACCAATAGGCAATGACCGCTCACGGCGCTCCAGTTCTGCACCACCTGCAAGCGCTGCATGTAGCCCCCGGCGGTGACCTGCTCGTTCGCAAACGGCCGGCCGGCCAAGCCATCGAGCCCCAACACCAGGCCCGAGTCAATGACCTGCCCTTGCATGTTCAGAGTCCGCGGGCCGACGATCCCCACTTCAGGGCGCTGGGCATGGTTCAGCAATTCGTCCAGCCAGGCCGCGTCATGGGTCACACAGAACGGACTGAGCAACAGCAGGTAATCGCCTTGAGCTTGCCCGACAGCAAAATTGCGCACCTGCGCTTCGTTGCCCAACTCTTCCGAGAAAAAAATCCGCAACTTGTCGCTGCCCAGTTCTGCCATGGCCGTCAGCCAGTTACGCATCTCGGCGGTTTCGCTGCCGTTGTCGACGACGATGACTTCGTAATGCTCGTAGGCAGTGGTCGTCAACAGATTGCTGATGCAATTTTCCAACGCCGCCAGTTGATCCTTGACGCTGATAATGATCGACACCAGCGGACGCTGGGGGTGCAGGTATTCGATCCGCGGAATCAACGGCAACGGCCCGGGATGCAACCGATGCTCGACACCCAGACGCTGCAGATGTGCCGTCACCAGTCTGGGGCTCTGCTCGATTACCTGCGACTGCGAAAGCCATTGGGCAAAGTCCAGGGTCGACTCCACCTGGATTTCCGCCAGGTGTTCGATGGTCTGCGGCCCCTGAGTCTCCACCAGGCGCCAGAGCAGGTCATGGGGCGCCAATTCACCCAGGCCCGCATCGAAGCCACCCAGTGCCTGTACCCGCTCGCGAGCGAAGGCCAGGGTCCTGCCCACATAGGGATAGGCCCGCATCAGGTCGAGATTGAAATCCGGCTTGAAGATCGGCTCCGAAGACTTGCCATCCTCCAGCGCGCCTTCGTCACTGTAGACACAAGCGATGCCAGGCATGGCGTTGATCCGCTCGGCCAGCACCAGCAAGGCCGACTCCCGCAATCGGTCACCGGCGCGCAACAGATAGAACCAGTCGGCACCGTCCAGCCGAGGCAGCATGTCGTTGAGGCCACTCACCCAATCCGTTGGCAACGCCATGCGCAGCACATTGCCTTCGAGTGCACCGCGACCGTTGGAAAACAACAGCACCGGCTCACTGGCATAGAGTTGTCCAGCGATGCTGTCGAGGGTCAGCGATACTGCCTCGGCGTCTTCCTCGAAATCGAACACCACCGGCACGATACCCGGGCGCCGGGGCCAGAGTTCAACCTGATGGAGAACCACCCGTTGGCGCGCCGCGTCAAAGCGTCGACAGTCCAGCCACTGGGCGTAAAGTTCGTCGTAACTCTCCGTGTCGGTACCGACCTGATAACCGACGACGGCTTGTCGACTGGCCATCAACGAATTAAGGTTCAATTCTTCCCAGCCGTGCGGCTGGCCTGGCTTGACCTGATCGAGGGTCTGATAGCGGATCCAGCCCGCCGCTGGCGCGGATTCGCCACTGCGCTCCGCCAACATCCGGGACAGCCACGTCCACTCGACGACGGTGGCATCGACAATGTCAGGACGATGGGACAGGCGTTGTGGATACAACCGTTCGAGGCTGTCGAGACTGCACAGCTCCACCAGGTTGCCGCGCCGCAGCAGGCAGATGAACAACGCCAGATCGAGCAATGCGACAAATCCCTGGCCGGCCTGGGCCAGCGCTGGCAACAGGGACTCGATATCGGCCAGGCGCATCATGGCGCCAGAGAAACCACCGAAGATATTGCGTGGCGTGGACTCGATATAGGCCAACAGATCGTCGCCCTTGTACAGCCCTTCAAACAGGGCGATGCCGACGTTCTCCAGGCGAATCGGCAAGACGTAGCCGTCGGCATCGATGTAGTGGCGCTTACTGATGACCAACCGGGCGTCGGCATGCGTGTCGAGGGCCTGCGCCTGTTGACGCACGCAGGAGCCAAGCAACTTATCGTCATCGCAGAGAAACTTGATGTACGCGCCGCCCGCCTCTTCCAGGCACCGCAACAGGTTCTGCTGGAACCCCAGCCGCTGGGGATTGCGCAGATAGCGCACCGCGACGCGGGAAGATTCCTGCAATGCGTCGACGATCTGGCGGATGTCATCACCGGGGCAATCGTCGCACACGATGATTTCGAGGTTTTCGTAGTCCTGGTCCAGAGCGCTCTTGAGTGACTCGCGAAAAAAGCGCGGGTTGAATGCGGGAATGACAATGCTGACAAGAGGTGTTGGTTTCACGCGAAAGACTCTCGGCCGGCCGGTGCTCCGACCCTTGTGGCGAGGCGCTTGCCGTGGTGACGGGATATGCCGTGGCGAGGGAGCTTGCTCCCGTTGGATCGGTCCGACGCCTCGGGCGTAGCAGACCTTCTTGCGAGCGCTTCGCACTCAAGCGGGAGCAAGCTCCCTCGCCACAGTCTCATTTCAATCAATTGACAACATTACCCACCATCAGATCTTGTTGAACAACCCCAGTTGGGTGATCTTGCTGAACGCCAGTTGCGATGCCTGCAGCATAGTCTGTTGCAACGTCAGGCGCGTCATCACCTCGGCCGGATCGGAATCGCGGATCGCCGACTGGGTCTGAGAGTTGGCCAGAACAAAGCTGTGATTGGTGTCGGCCTGGGTATCGAGCGCTTGTCCACGACCACCGACCGAACTCAACCCACTGGTCAACTGGTCCGTACCGCTGGCCAGATTACCGATACCGGAAGCCAGCGCCGCGAGCATTTTCTGACCGGCGATCGCATCGCCCTCGATTGGCGTACTCAAGGCAGCCTTCAACTGGTTCACGGTATCCAGGATGTTCTGGGTTTCGTGGGTATTGACTGCAATGCTGAATTGATCGTTGGCCGCCGGTGCGCCATTGAGCGTAAAACTCACCCCGGACGCAGTGGCGACGTTGCCTGCCAGGGTTCCGCTGGAAATCACCTGGCTGCTGCTGGTCAGCGGCGCGGCGTACAGTTCGAAATCCGTGGCACTGGTGAATTTCAGCACCGCCGAACCCGTCGGGAAACTGGCGTGATAGGCAACCGGATCGGTGATCTGACTGTCGGTGATCTGCGTTGCGGTGGAGTTGCCCGGGCTGCGCGCCACGGTAAATGTGTCGGGTTTGGCAGCCAGGGTGAACGTGCGACCGGGCAATACGGCGCCAGCGACGTCACCGGACTTGAGGTTGACGTTCAGGGTCAGGTCGACACCGCGAAAGTTCACGTTCTGCCCGGCCTGGGTGTTGGGAGTGATGACGCCGCCCTGGCTGGCTTCAGCGGTCACGTCGTTGCCGCTTGAATCAGTGATCTTCAGCTGGGTGCCGCTGGTGAACTCAACGGTGTAGGGTTCACCGCTGCGGAACTGGCTGTTGTAGGTAACGGCGGACGACACCTGGCCGTTGGTCAGTACCACGCGGCCATCATCTACCGCCGGAGCGGTCATGGTGACCTGGGTGCGGCTGGTGTTGATGGCCTGCTGGAACACTTCCCAGCCGGTGCTGTTGGTGGCCATCGACATGGTGTCACCCACTGGAAGATCCAGGGTCATCTGGTCGCCGTTGTAGCTGTAGCTGCCATCGCCGTTGCGGGTGAACGGCACGACATCGCCCTTGGAGCCGGCGAAAATGTACTTGCCGTTTTCATCCTTGGTGTTCATCAGGCTCAACAACTGGTCTTCTATCGACCCCAGCTCCGAAGCGACGGATTTACGGTCTGAGTCGGTGTAACCGGCGTTACCGGCGCTCACAGCCAGTTCCTTCGCCCGCTGCAGCACGTTATTGATACTGGTCATCACCGCTTCAGTCGTGCCCAGGGTCGCCTTGATCGTGCTGACGTTGGTTTCGTACTGGGACAGCATGGAGGCCTGGTTACCCAGTTGCAGCAGACGCGAAGCACCTACCGGATCGTCGGCGGCGGTGTTGATACGCACCAGACTGCTGGCTTCTTCGCTGCTCTTGACCACGTTGGCGAAGTTTTTCTGGTAGTTCGCAGCCGTGCTTTCGTAGAACTGAGAAGTAGAAATGCGCATGGGCTACGGCTCCTTAAAGACTGTTGATCAATGTGCTGAAGATTTGCTGCGCCGCCTTGATGATCTGCGAAGACGCGGTGTAGTACTGCTGGAACTTGACCAGGTTGCCGGTTTCCTCGTCCAGGTCCACACCAGACAGTGAGTCGCGGGCGTTCTTGGCGTTGTTCAGGATCGCGCCAGTGGCAGCGCTGTCGAGCTTGCCCTGGGCAGCCTTGGAACCTACGCCCTCCACCAGCTTGCCGTAGGCATCGCTCAGGGAAATACCGCCACTGGAGGAACCGGTGTCGACGGTCTTGGCGGTCTGCAAACCGGCCAGGATGGTGCCGTTACGGTTGTCCAGGCTGCCCGCCTTGCTGACGCTGACGTTGATCGCGGCACCGTTGGACGGTGCTCCAGCGATGGACATGGCGAAGCTGACGGTACGCTGTACCGGAGGCACCGACGAATCCATGATCGGGTTGCCGCTGGCGTCCTTGAGCGGGACGCTCAGGTTCAACGTGTTGCTTTGGCCGGGAGTGATCGTGCCAGCGCTGAGTGTGTTGCCCTGGGCATCGAGCAGTTGATAAGCCTGGCTGGTGCCATCGGCGGAGGTCGCCCCGAACAACACCTTGACCGGCATGGAGGTCTTGATGCCGTTCTGGATGACGGTCGTCGTGGCCGCGTCGTAGATGTCCAGATTGGTCGTCAGGGTCGGCTGGCCGCTGGCCGGGATGGTCAGCGTGCCGCTGCCGCCCGGCGCAATGGCGGCACCCAGCGGCGCGGCGATCGCCAACCGCTTGGAGTCGGTCATCTCGGTCTTGATGTTGCCCGCCGCGTTGCGGGTCGGCGTGATCTTGAACGAGTCGCCGGCGGCTGCGGTGCCGTTGGCGAAGGTCATTGAGAAGCCGTCGATTACCGGTGGCGGTGTGGTCGCGGTGCTGAACGCGCCCATCGACGAGCCATCGGGCAAGCGCTGGACGGTGTAGTTGGTACCGCTGGTGAAGGTCACCTTGTAGTCGTTGGTGGTCAGTCGGCCAGCGTCGGTGATGGCCACGTTGAAGTTGCCGGAACCTGCGCTGTTATTGAGCGCGGCAACGCTGCGCTGACTGACCTGCGTGGCACTGTTGATGTCGTTGAACAGGTTGGAACCAAAGGCACCGTTCATGTCGATACCCGACGCCTGCACGGTGTTCATCTGGTCAGCGACCACCAGGGCAACGCGGCCCAGTTCATTCATGGCCGGGTCGAGTACGGTGTTGCGATAGCGCATCAGGCCACCGATCTCGCCACCGGTAAGCACCGAGGTGAGATCCATGGAGCTGGAGCCACTGTTGAGCTGGATACCCATGCGTCCCGGATCGTTCTTGTCCGGTACGGCTTCAAGGGTATTGACGATGGTGCCCATCACCAGCGGCTGGCCGGAACCCAGGTAGATGTCCAGGCTGCTGCCGTTCTCCACGACCTGGGTACCGGTGAAGGTCGACAGTTGGCGAATGGCTTCGCCACGGGAGTCCAGCAGATCATTGGGCGCGCCGCCGGCGTTGGAGACTTCGGCGATTTTCTTGTTCAGTTGGGCAATGGTGACAGCCAGGTCGTTGACCTGGTTGACCATGTTCGACAAGTTGCCGTTGATGTTCTGGCTCTGCTCGGTCAACTGGCTGGAAATCGAGTTGAACCGGTTGCTCAAGGCCTGGGCATCGCTGAGCAGCAACTGGCGGGACGCATCGTCCCCCGGCTTGGCATTGACGTTCTGCACCGAGGCGAAGAACTTGGTCAGCGCACCGTTGAGGCCGGTACCGCTGTCCGACAGCAGGGAGTCCAGCGGAGTGATCTGCCCCTGGTAGGCCGCCGCATCGCTGTTGAGCGAGGTGGTGGTTTTCAGCTGTGCTTCAAGGTAGGAGTTGTAGACCCGACGCACGTCGGCCAGGGTCGTACCGGAGCCAATGAACACGTTGCCGTATTGATTGGAGGCCTTGGTGGTCTGCACGGTCTGCTGACGCGAATACCCGGCGGTATCGACGTTGGCAATGTTGTTACCCGTGGTCACCAATGCGGTCTGGCTGGCTGACAGACCCGACATCCCTATATTGAGCAAACTCATGGTTCAGACCTTATAAAGTCGTGGTGGCGCCTGCGGATGCGTAGTTCTGGGAACTGGTCATCTGCCGGGCTATATGCGAAATCTTGCTGGCGTAGTGCGGGTCGGTGGCGTAACCGGCCTTCTGCAACTCGCGTACAAACTGTTCCGGGTTATCGGCCGACTTCAGCACAGCTTGATAGCGACTGTTGCTTTGCAGCAGATTGACCAGGTCATGGAAGCTGTCACGGTACGAGGCGTAGGAACGGAACTCGGCCGTCTCCTTGACCATCTCGCCATTGCGAAACTCACTGGTGATTGCCCGCGCCGAATCGCCTTTCCAGTTCTGGCTGGCCTTGATGCCGAACAGGTTGTGACTGCTGCTGCCGTCGGGTTGACGCATGACCGATTTGCCCCAACCGGTTTCCAGGGCAGCCTGGGCCACCAGGTAACGCGGGTCGACACCGATGCGGTCCGCCGCTTCCTTGGCCATCGGCAACATGGCGTTGACGAACTCGTCGGCATCGCGGAAGGCTTTGCGGGCCGGCGCCAGCGGTGGCTGCGCCACGGCACGCCCATAGACCTGCATGTCCCCGCTCGACTCGGAAGCCTTGAGCGCGGCCAGCCAGTCGCCGTTGGCCATTTCGCCGGAGGCGGACCGGGTGGCGGCGACGGCGCGATCCGAGCGAATGTTCTGCGCCGGCACATCGGTAGCGGCATTGGTCGATGCCGAAGGCACCAGGCCGGCCAGCAGGCGGTCGGCCAGTTTCGGCGGCAAAGCCAGGCGACGCTGGTTGAGCAGTTCCATGTCGTTGCGATGACTGCCCTCGCCCGCCCCTTGCGGTGCGCTGACGGCCCGCGAAGCCCAGAGCGGACGCTGGCCACTGTGGCGGGACAAAGGCCCGTCGGTGGGCAATGTTCCGGCGGCCACCGGGGTAGGCACCGCCTTGATCTTGTCCAGCGCCTCTTGCTGCTTGGCAGCCGACGCCGCAGCGGCTTCGCCCGGCGCCAAAGGTTTGTTCTTGGACATCTGGCGCAGCAGGACATCGGCCAGGCCGATACCGCCCCCCTCGCGAGACATGGAAACGGCCAACTGCTGGTCGTACATTTCCTGATACTGCTTGGCTTCAGGCGTATTCATGGGATTGTCCTTGCCCAACGCCTCGGTGGCAGAACGCATGGACTTGAGCATTTCGCCGAGGAACAGCGATTCGAATTCCTGGGCCACTTTGCGCAGGTTGCCATCGCTGTTCTTGTCGCCAACCTTGAGCTGGTTCAGACGGTTCAGGTCCGAGTAAGAGCCCGAATCTCCACTGATCAAAGCGCCCTTGCGCATATCCATGGTCCGTTCCTCAAATCACGATCAGGTCGGCTTGCAACGCGCCAGCCTGCTTCAAGGCTTCGAGAATCGCCATCAGGTCGCCCGGTGCCGCGCCGACCTGGTTCACCGCCCGGACGATTTCATCCAGGGTAGTGCCCGGGCCGAACTTGAACATCGGCTTGGCTTCCTGTTCGGCATTGACCCGCGACCGGGGCACGACAGCAGTCTGGCCATTGGACAGCGGGCCAGGCTGGCTCACGATCGGGTCTTCGGTGATGGTCACGGTCAGGCTGCCATGGGTCACAGCGGCCGGCGAAACCTTGACGTTCTGGCCGATCACGATGGTGCCGGTGCGCGAGTTGATGATGACCTTCGCCACGGCCTGGCCCGGGTCGACCTCGAGGTTTTCCAGGATCGACAGATAGTCGACGCGCTGGCTCGGGTCCAGGGGCGCGGTGACGCGGATCGAGCCACCGTCGATAGCCTGGGCCACACCTGGACCGAGCATGTCGTTGATCTTGTCGACGATGCGCTTGGCGGTGGTGAAGTCGGAACGGTTGAGGTTCAGCGTCAGGCTGTTGCCCTGGTTGAAGCCGCTCGGCACTGCACGCTCCACCGACGCACCGCCAGGGATGCGACCGGCCGACGGAACGTTGACGGTGATCTTCGAACCGTCGCGGCCCTCGGCGTCGAAACCGCCGACCACCAGGTTGCCCTGGGCGATGGCGTAGACGTTGCCGTCGATACCCTTGAGCGGCGTCAACAGCAAGGTGCCGCCCCGCAGGCTCTTGGAGTTACCGATGGACGACACGGTGACGTCAACCTGCTGACCAGGCTTGGCGAACGCCGGCAGATCGGCACTGATCGACACCGCCGCGACGTTCTTCAACTGGACGTTGCCGGAACCTGGCGGCACCTTGATGCCGAACTGCGACAACATGTTGTTGAAGGTCTGCAGGGTGAACGGGGTCTGGGTGGTCTGGTCGCCGGTGCCGTTCAGGCCTACGACCAGGCCGTAGCCGATCAACTGGTTGGAACGCACGCCGGAAATGCTGGCGATATCCTTCAGGCGCTCGGCATGAGCGCCGAAGGCTGTGGACATCAACAACGCACCCATCAACAGCTGTTTGAGATTCAACCGCTTAAGATTCAACTGGGCCACCTAGAAAGGGAACTTCGGGCTGAGGAAGAAACGGTCGAACCAGCCCGGCTGACTCGCATCGGCAAAGGCACCGGTACCCGAGTACGTGATGCGCGCATCCGCTACACGAGTCGAGGAAACGGTATTGTCGGTCGCAATGTCATCCGCACGAACCATGCCGGCGATGCGCACCAGTTCGTCACCAGTGTTGAGCGTCAACCACTTCTCGCCGCGCACAACGATGATGCCGTTGGGCAATACATCAGCGACGGTCACGGTGATGGAACCGGTCAGGCTGTTGCTCTGGCCGGACTTGCTGTCGCCCTTGGTAGCCCGGTCGGAGCCGTAACCGGCGTTGAGGCTCAGGTCGTTGCTGCCGATCGGGTTGTTGGTGGTCAGGCTGGAGCCGAACAACGAGGTGAGGCCGACACTGGTGTTGCTGGTCTTGTCCACCTGGGAGTTGGCGTTCTTGCTCGCCTGGGTCCGCTCGTTCAGGGTGATGGTGATGATGTCACCGACCCGGAATGCCTTGCGGTCGCTGTACAGATTCTGTTCGAAACCGGCCTGGTAGATCGAGCCGTTGTTGGCGGCGGCCGGCAACGGCGTGCGCGGCAACACCGGAGCGTAGTATGGGTCATTGGGCCTGGGCGTTGGCGCGACACATCCCGCAAGCGCGGTGATCCCACCCAGTGCCAGTACAGATACAAAGCGTTTCATGACCCTACCTCTCGGTGTTGCAGGCGACCTTGAGGCCGCCCTATAGAAGTGATTACAGATTCTGCGTAACGAACGAAAGCATCTGGTCGGCGGTGGAGATCACCTTGGAGTTCATTTCGTAGGCGCGCTGGGTGGTGATCATGTTGACCATCTCTTCAACGGTGCTCACGTTGGAGGTTTCCAGGGTGTTCTGCAGCGTGGTGCCGAAACCGTTCAAGCCTGGGGTGCCGATTTGCGGCGCACCGCTGGCAGCGGTTTCCAGGAACAGGTTGTTGCCTACCGCTTGCAGCCCGGCCGGGTTGATGAAGTCGGCGGTCTGCAGGTTGCCGATCACCTGGGCGGCCGGGTTGCCCGCCACGGTGATGGACACCGTCCCGTCACGGCCCACGGTGAAGGTCTGGGCATCGTTCGGGATGATGATGGCCGGCTCCAGGGCGAAGCCGCTGGCGTTGACGATCTGGCCATTGGAATCCAGGTGGAACGTACCGTCACGTGTATAGGACGTGGTGCCGTCCGGCTGCAGGATCTGGAAGAAACCGCGACCGTCGATGGCCATGTCCAGCGGCTGCTCGGTGGTTTGCAGGCTGCCGGCGGTGAAGTTTTTCTGGGTGCCGACAATGCGCACACCGGTACCGACTTGCAGGCCCGACGGCAGTTCGCTGTCCTGGGTCGACTGGGCACCTGGTTGACGCTTGACCTGGTACAGCAAGTCCTGGAATTCGGCGCGGTCACGTTTGAAACCCGTGGTCGAGACGTTCGCCAGGTTGTTGGAAATGGTGGTCAGGTTGGTGTCCTGGGCGGACAGGCCTGTTTTGGCAACCCACAGAGCCGGAAGCATTCGATTCTCCTCGTACGCCTGATTTTCGGCGCGACGCTTTAATTAATGGTTAGATCTGCAAGACCCGAGCCATGGCCTCGTCGCCTTCTTTGGCGGTGTTCATCATTTTCACGTGAAGCTCGAATTGCTTGGCCAGGGCCAGCACCGAAGTCATCTCGTCCACAGCATTGACGTTGCTCGCTTCCTGGAACCCCGACACCAGTTGCACGTTGGCGTCGATCGGTGCCGGCTGGCCGTCCTTGGTACGGATGGAACCGTCCAGGCCCTTGGTCATGTTCTTGAGGTCCGGGTTGACCAGCTTGATGCGGTCCACTTCAGCCATCACGCGTGGGCCTTCGCCCATGGCGCGGATGCTGATGGTCCCGTCCTGACCGATTTCGATCTTCTGCTCCGGCGGCACGGCGATAGGACCGCCGTTGCCCATCACCGGCATGCCGTTGCCGGCCCGGAGCACGCCCAGGGCGTCGACGTTGAGGCTGCCGGTGCGCACATAGCTTTCACCGCCATCAGGGTTCTGCACGGCCATCCAGCCCGGCCCGCTGACCGCCACGTCGAGGTCGCGACCGGTTTGCACCAGAGCGCCAGGAGTGAAGTCGGTGGCAGGCCGCTCGGACATGGCAAACGCCCGCGCCGGAAAGCTGTCGCCGAACACCGGCATCGAACGTGCCTGCTCCAGGTCTTTCTGAAAGCCATTGGTGGAGATGTTCGCCAGGTTGTTGGCATGGGCCCGCTGCGCCAGCGCGTTCTGACTGGCGCCAGTCATTGCCACATAAAGGTACTTGTCCACTGTCGTTCCTCTGCATGCCGGACGTTTGCCGCCCACTGCTGTACTGCTCAGCCATAAGCAATTTGCAGACCAACTTTTTTCTGGCGGCTTGGGGCCCGGCAAACAAAGGACTTGCAGGGTTTTGCGGTGAAGAAGGAAATGTAGCGAAGACGAAAAACCGGCGGTGACATGCCGCTGAAAGGCAAAGGATTACCGTGCAGCAGACTCGCCACAGCCAACGGATTACATCCCAGGCTCCTTGCCCACCTCATACTCCCGCAACTTATTGGCAATGGTGGTATGGGAAACCCCCAGTCGCTTGCCCAACTGCCGGCTGCTGGGATGTTCGGAGTAGAGTCGTTCCAGTACCGCCTTCTCGAATCGCCCGACAATCTCGTCCAACCCACCGTCCAGGGAAAAGTCGCCCAGGGGCTGGCGCACGCCATAGTCCGGCAGGCGGATATGCTCGGCCTTCACCGTCCCCCCGTCACACAGGGAAACCGCCTGGAACAGCACGTTTTCCAACTGCCGGACATTGCCCGGCCAATGGTAATGACTGAGGCGATCCATCGCCGCCGGGGCCAGTTTCGGCAGTGCACAGCCGATCTGGCGGCTGGCCTGGTCAAGAAAGTGTTCCACCAGCGGCGCCAGGCCATCGAGGCATTCGCGCAACGGCGGGATGTGCAGGGACAGGACATTCAAGCGGTGATACAGGTCCTGGCGAAACTCCCCTCGGGCACAGAGCTCGGACAAATCCACCTGGGTCGCGCAGATTACCCGGACGTCCAGATACACCTCCTCATCGCTGCCAACCCGACGGAAGCAACCGTCCTGCAAAAAGCGCAGCAGTTTCACCTGCAGGCGTGGGCTCATTTCCCCCACCCCGTCAAGAAACAAGGTGCCGCCAGCCGTCAACTCCAGCAGACCGAGCTTGCCTTCGGCGCGGGCGCCTTCGAAGGCACCCGGGCCGTAGCCGAACAGTTCGGTCTCGGCCATGGACTCCGGCAGCCCGGCGCAGTTGAGCGCCATCAGCGGCGACTGCCCACGCGGGCTCGCCAGGTGGCAGGCACGGGCCAGCAGCTCCTTGCCGGTGCCGGTTTCGCCTTCGATCAATAGCGGCGCGTCCAGCGGGGCCATGCGCCGGGCTTCGCGGACTACCGCGGCCATCACTTTCGAGCTCTGGAAAATACTGTCGAAGCCACGCAGTTCCTGCTTGCGCACGTTGTAGATGCGCTCACCGACCCGGTCGGCCCGATGCAGCGTCAATACCGCACCGGCCATGGCCTCGCTGTCGTCATGCTCCGATTGCAGCGGGGCAATGTCGGCCAGAAATACATCGCCCTTGACCTTGACCCGCAGCCCATTGATGCGCGACTGGTTGGCGCGTACCAACTCCGGCAGGTCGAAATCCTCGGCATAACGCGACAGCGGGATCCCCGGCACCTCGTCCACCCGCACCCCGAGCAACTGTGCCGCCGCCCGGTTCGCCGCGACGATGGAGCCGCCCATGTCGATGGACAACACCGGAAACTCCAGGGCGCCGAGCAACGCATTGAGCTCCATGTGCCGACGCTCGCTGGGCATCAGCCCTACCCGCTTGACGCCGAACACGCCGGCAATGCCCTCGAATTTCGGGCGCAACGCCTGGAATTGAATATTGATCAGGTTCGGGCAGTGCAGGTAGATCGCATTGCCATGCTCGCCACCGACTTCGCCCCGGGCGACGTTGATGCCGTATTCCACCAGCAGGTTGAGAATGTCCCGCAGGATGCCGATGCGGTTTTGGCAATGGACTTTGATACGCATAGGGGAGACCTGGAGCTCGTTGAGAGGCGTTTTTCTGAGACTGAGTGCAAATAACCGTCAAGATTATGTGACAGCTGTAGGCCATTTCCTAGCTGAGCATCCAACCAGCACCGGATCACCGCCTCATACGTAACGAAAACTTTACGAAATCTCCCCATGCAACTCGAACATCTCGCCGCTGCCCCGCTGCACATTCGCCTGCTTCGCGCTATCTCTAATGCATCGCTGGACATAACAACAAAACAGTCTTCCCCTCGAGGGAAATCAGCAGGAGAGCAGCATGAAGCAGACGCAGTACGTGGCTCGCGAGCCCGATGCGCAAGGTTTTATCCACTACCCCGCCGAAGAACATGCGGTGTGGCACACGCTGATTACCCGCCAGCTGACAGTCATCGAAGGCCGTGCGTGCCAGGAATACCTGGATGGCATCGACAAGCTTGACCTGCCCCACGACCGCATCCCGCAGTTGGGGGAAATCAACAAGGTGCTGGGTGCGACCACGGGCTGGCAAGTTGCCCGGGTACCGGCGCTGATCCCCTTCCAGACCTTTTTTGAATTGCTCGCCAGTAAACAGTTTCCAGTGGCGACCTTCATTCGCACCCGGGAAGAACTGGACTACCTGCAAGAACCGGACATTTTCCACGAGATCTTCGGCCACTGCCCGCTGCTGACCAACCCCTGGTTCGCCGAATTCACCCACACCTACGGCAAGCTCGGCCTGCAGGCGTCCAAGGAAGAGCGTGTCTACCTGGCGCGCCTGTACTGGATGACCATCGAGTTCGGGCTGGTGGAAACAGCACAGGGCCGGCGCATCTACGGGGGCGGCATCCTGTCTTCACCCAAGGAAACCGTGTACTGCCTGTCGGACGAGCCGGAGCACCAGGCCTTCGATCCGCTGGAAGCCATGCGCACGCCGTATCGCATCGACATCCTGCAACCGGTGTATTTCGTCTTGCCAGAGCTCAAGCGTCTGTTCGACCTGGCTCATGAAGACATCATGGGCATGGTCAAGCGCGGTCGGGAACTGGGCCTGCATGCACCGAAATTTCCGCCGAAAGCCGCCTGAATGGCGTTTTTTGATTCCAAGTGAGTCTGTTGCACTGCGCAGCTTTGCTTTAGCGTGGGTGCATCGACGTTCTTTCCAATTCGATCCAGGAACACACCATGAACACTCTGAACCAAGCCCATTGCGAAGCCTGCCGTGCCGACGCCCCACAGGTCAGCGACGAAGAACTGCCGGTACTGATCAAGCAGATCCCGGACTGGAACATCGAAGTTCGCGACGGCGTGATGCAGCTGGAAAAGGTTTTCCTGTTCAAGAATTTCAAGCACGCCCTGGCATTTACCAACGCCGTCGGTGAAATTTCCGAAGCCGAAGGTCATCACCCGGGCCTGCTCACCGAGTGGGGCAAAGTCACCGTGACCTGGTGGAGCCACTCGATCAAGGGCCTGCACCGCAATGACTTCATCATGGCCGCGCGCACCGATGACGTGGCCAAGACCGCCGAGGGCCGCAAGTAATGCATTTCGACGCCATCGGCCGGGTGCCCGGCGACCCGATCCTCGGCCTGATGGAGGCCTACAGCGCGGACAACAACCCGAACAAGTTCGACCTGGGCGTGGGCGTCTATAAAGACGCCCAGGGCCTGACGCCGATTCTCGAATCGGTGAAACAGGCCGAGCGACGGCTGGTGGATCAGCAGACCACCAAGACTTACATCGGCGGTCATGGCGACGCTGCTTTCGGCCAGATGATCACTGCGCTCGTCCTGGGTGCCGACGCCTCGCAGATCGCCGAAAAACGCGCCGGCGCCACCCAGACCCCGGGGGGTACCGGTGCCCTGCGCCTGAGCGCCGACTTCATCGCCCAATGCCTGCCGGGCCGTGGCGTATGGCTGAGCAACCCGACCTGGCCGATCCACGAAACCATCTTCGCCACCGCTGGCGTCAAGGCGAGCCACTATCCCTACGTGGGCAGCGACAATCGCCTGGATTTCGAGGCGATGCTGGCGACCCTCAGCCAGGCACCGAAGGGTGACGTGGTCCTGCTGCACGCGTGCTGCCACAACCCCACCGGTTTCGACCTGTCCCAGGATCAATGGCGCCAGGTGCTGGAGGTGGTGCGCAGCCGTGAGCTGTTGCCGCTGATCGACTTCGCCTATCAGGGCTTCGGCGACGGACTGGAACAGGATGCCTGGGCAGTCCGGTTGTTCGCCCAGGCGTTGCCCGAGGTGTTGATCACCAGTTCCTGCTCGAAGAACTTCGGCTTGTACTGCGACCGCACCGGTGCGTTGATCGTCTGCGCCCGCGATGCCGACAAGCTGGTGGACATCCGCAGCCAGCTGGCCAACATCGCCCGCAACCTGTGGTCGACACCGCCGGATCATGGCGCCGCGGTGGTGGCGACAATCCTGGGCAACCCGGAACTCAAGCGGCTGTGGGCCGACGAAGTGCAAGCCATGCGCTTGCGCATCGCCCAGCTACGCAGTGGCCTGCTGGACGCCCTCGAACCCTACGGCCTGCGGGAGCGCTTCGCCCATATCGGCGTGCAACGCGGAATGTTTTCCTACACCGGCCTGTCGCCCGAGCAGGTCAAGCAACTACGCGAGCGCCACAGCGTGTACATGGTTGGCACGGGCCGGGCAAACGTGGCCGGTATCGATGCGACGCGCCTGGACCGGCTGGCCGAGGCGATTGCGGACGTTTGCAAGTAACTGCTGTACCTGCCCAACCCTGTGGGGAAAGGCTTTATCTGTGGCGGGGGGATTTTTATCTGTGGCGAGGGGATTTATCCCCTCACCACAAAAGCTAGTCATTCCATCACTGCAACCCAGTCCACTCGCTGACGAACTCCGCGGTATCTTCCTTCGGCGCCGTCCGCGCTTCTTTCTGCGGTGTGCCCAGGTAAAGGAAGCCAATCACCTCTTCCCCCACATCAAGACCCAGCCCCTTGGCCACGTGCGGCGAGTAGGCCAGTTCGCCCGTACGCCACACGCCCCCAACGCCTTGGGCATAGGCTGCCAGCAGGATCCCGTGGGCAGCACAGCCGGCGGCCAGCAATTGCTCGGATTTCGGGACTTTGAAATGGTCCTGCAAACGAGCGATCACCACCACGACCAACGGTGCCCGCAGCGGGCCATTGAGGGCTTTTTCCACAACCGCCTCGGAGACCAGCGGATCATTGAATCGCGCTGCGTCGGCCAACAGTTCGCCCATGCGATAGCGCGCCTGCCCTTCGACCGTCAGGAAACGCCATGGCCGCAACTGGCCATGATCGGGAGCGCGCATCGCTGCGGCGAACATGATCTCCCGCTGTTCAGGCGTGGGTGCCGGTTCCACCAGGCGTGGAACGGAAACACGGTTGAGCAAAGCATCGAGAGCCTGCATCGGCCATCTCCCTGAAAAAATGTTTGGCTATTCTAGTGTCCTGTACGGCGAGTCCGTTAGCGCAAATTGGCCGTCGACGCACACGCCAGTCGCGCCGGGTGCGGTTTACATGCCGCTTAGCGTGGGTAGAATGGCGCCCTCTCCTTTCACCCGAGCGGACTTCATGGCGTTGCCGACCCTGCGGATCATTGGCTTCATCATCGGCATATTCCTGATCACCCTGGCGATCTTCATGGTCGTGCCCATGGCCACCCTGTTGATTTTCGAGCGCACCGGCGACCTGCCATCGTTCCTCTGGTCCAGCATGATCACCTTCGTCGCCGGCCTGGCCCTGGTGCTTCCCGGACGCCCCGAGCATGTGCACCTGCGCCCGCGGGACATGTACCTGCTGACGGTCAGCAGCTGGCTGGTGGTGTGCATCTTTGCCGCGCTGCCATTCCTGCTGACCCAGCACATCAGCTACACGGACTCGTTCTTTGAAAGCATGTCGGGGATCACCGCCACCGGCGCCACAGTCCTGAGCGGCCTCGACACCATGTCCCCGGGTATTCTGATGTGGCGCTCGCTGCTGCACTGGCTCGGCGGGATCGGCTTCATCGGCATGGCGGTGGCGATCCTGCCGCTGTTGCGCATCGGTGGCATGCGCCTGTTCCAGACCGAATCCTCGGACCGTTCGGAAAAAGTCATGCCCCGCTCCCACATGGTGGCGCGGCTGATCGTGGCGTCCTACGTCGGCATTACCATTCTCGGCACCCTGGCACTCTGGTGGGCCGGGATGAGCCCATTCGATGCCGTCAACCATTCGATGTCGGCGATCTCGACCGGCGGCTTCTCCACCTCGGACCTGTCCCTGGCCAAATGGACCGAGCCGGCGGTGCACTGGGTCGCCATCGTTATCATGATCCTCGGCAGCCTGCCGTTCGCCCTGTACGTTTCGATGCTGCGCGGCCATCGCCGGGCGCTGATCAAGGACCAGCAGGTCCAGGGCCTGATCGGCGTGCTGCTGGTGACCTGGCTGGTGCTCGGCACCTGGTACTGGGCCACCACCGACCTGCATTGGCTGGACGCGCTACGGCACGTGGCTCTGAACGTGACATCGATTATCACCACCACTGGTTTCGCCTTGGGGGACTACAGCCTCTGGGGCAATTTCTCGCTGATGCTGTTCTTCTACCTGGGGTTCGTCGGCGGCTGTTCGGGGTCGACGGCCGGCGGGATCAAGATCTTCCGCTTCCAGGTCGCCTACATACTGCTGCGGGCCAACCTCATGCAACTGATTCACCCCCGTGCGGTGATCAAGCAGAAATACAACGGTCACCGCCTCGACGAAGAAATCGTGCGTTCGATCCTGACGTTTTCGTTCTTTTTCGCCATCACCATCTGCGTGATCGCCCTGCTGCTGTCGCTGCTGGGGGTGGAGTGGATGACGGCGCTGACCGGCGCGGCCAGCACCGTGTCCGGTGTCGGCCCCGGGTTGGGGGAGACCATTGGCCCGGCCGGCAACTTCGCACCGTTACCGGACGCCGCCAAGTGGATTCTGTCCGGTGGCATGCTGCTGGGCAGACTGGAAATCATCACGGTGTTCGTGTTGTGCATCCCGGCGTTCTGGCGTCACTGACCGCTTTGGCGAATCTCGCCGCCCGGTATTCGCCGGGCGTGGCATCGAACCAGCGGCGGAAGGCGCGAAAGAAATTGCTCGGGTCGGCAAACCCCAACAGATAGGCGATCTGCAGCAAGGTCATGGCCGGCTGCGCTAGGTACTGCTCGGCCAGTTCGCGACGGGTATCGTCGAGCAGGGCCTGGAAACTGGTGCCCTCCTCCTGCAAGCGCCGTTGCAGGGTGCGCTGGGACAAATGCAGCGCCTGCGCCACCACGTCGCGCTTGGGTTCGCCCTGGGGCAACAACCGACACAACACCTGGCGCGCCTTGTGGGTCACCCGGCTTTCCGAGAAGCGCGCCAGGTACTCACCGGCAAACCGGTCGTGGAGCTGCGCCATGGCCTCGTTGGCCGTGGGCAACGGTGCCTCCATGTCGGCCTGCTTGAAGACCAGCGCATCAAAGGGCGCACCGAACACCAGCGGCGCGCAGAACACCTGTTGATAAGGTGTCCGGTCGACCGGTTCGGCCCCCTGGAACAGCACCTTGACCGGATGCAGGGTACGTCCGGTCAACCAGTTGCACAGGCTCAGCGCACAGGCCAGAGACGCCTCGGTACTTTGCCGGGTGGTGGGGAGATGATCGCCGTGCACCGTCAGAATCAGCGCGTAGTTGCCTTCCATCTGGCGGATGCTCACATCGGCACTTTCGGCAATGATCCGCTGGTAACGCACCAGTCTCTGGAAACCTTCGATCAGCGTCCGGCTTGACATCAGGGCGTAACCGACCACATGGAACGACGCCGGGCGTACCACCTTGCCCATGTTCAGGCCAATGGCCGGGTTGCCCGACAGCTCCACCGCCCGTTGCCAGAGCCGCGTCATCGAATCCTGGGGGAAACGCGCGTCCGGATCTTCCAACGCGTCAAAGTCCAGCCCCAATTGATTGAACAGCACACGACAATCCAGGCCGTCCATTTCCAGCGCCTTGACAATCCCCATCGCCCAGCTTGAAGAAGTCGTTCGTTCGCTCATGACGTATCGCTTGCCTGACAAGCCGCAGAGTACGGCCGGATTTGCGAAGGATACTAAAGTGGCGCTCATTGTCACTGGCCGTTGCAGATGATCGCTCTAGACTTGAAAACAGAACCCTCACCAAAGAGCCAGCAGTCTTGGAAAACATCAGAGAATTCAAGAGTTTTGCCGACTTCTATCCGTACTACCTGGGCGAGCACAGCAACAGCACCTGCCGACGGCTGCACTTCATCGGCACCTCGCTGGTCATTCTGATTCTCATCCTGGCCGTTGTCGCAACGGCCTGGTGGTGGTTGATCGCCTTGCCGGTGGCCGGCTACGGCTTTGCCTGGGTCGGGCACTTCTTCTTCGAAAAGAACCGGCCAGCCACCTTCAAGCACCCGCTCTACAGCCTGTTGGGCGATTTCGTCATGTACCGCGACATGCTACGGGGCAAGGTTCCGTTTTAGGAAAGAGCCATTCCCTGTGGCAGGGCTCAGGCCGGTTCGGCGAGTTTGAGGGCCTTGAGCCGGGCTTCGCGCGCCTGGGCATCGGCCAGCCGGTACAACTCGATCGAGCCGTCCCAGTGTTCGATCAACGCCGTACAGGATTCGACCCAGTCGCCGCAGTTGAGGTATTCGACCTCCCCCACCTGGCGGATCTCGGCGTGGTGAATGTGCCCGCAGACCACGCCATGCAATTCGCGCTTCACGCACTCATGGGCGATGGCTTCTTCGAAGTCGCTGATGAAGCTGACGGCGGTCTTGACCTTGTGCTTGAGGTACGCCGATAACGACCAGTAGCCGTAGCCATAGCGAGCCCGCCAATGGTTGAGCCAGCGGTTGAGCGTAAGGGTGAATTCGTAGGCCCAATCCCCGAGAAACGCCAACCAACGGTGATAGCGGGTAATGACATCGAACTGGTCGCCGTGAATCACCAGCAGGTGCCGGCCATCGGCGGTGACGTGCACCGCCTCGTCTACCAATTGGATATTGCCCAGGATCAGCTTCGAATAGCGGCGCAGGAATTCGTCGTGATTGCCGGTGACGTAGATCACCTCGGTGCCACGCTTGCTCATGGTCAGCAAACGGCGGATGACGTTGGTGTGGGCCTGGGGCCAGTACATGCCGCCGCGCAGTTTCCAGCCATCGATGATGTCACCGACCAGATAGATCTTGTCGGCGTGATAGCCCTTGAGGAATTGCGACAAATGTTCGGCCTGGCAATCCCGGGTACCGAGGTGCACATCGGAAATCCACAGGGTGCGGACACGTTGCTTGCGGCTGGGTCTGGCGAGCTCGGCGCTGGTCATGAGCACCCCCTCTGATCGTTTTCACCACTGTGCACAGCAGCGGTTAATGGTCCGTGACAGGCACATGTCGATTACATGACAAGGCAACGCGACACACCTTCGGTTATGCTGGCGGCCTGCCCGGGAGACCGCGATGAGACCGATCCTCACGCTGCGCCACTACAGCCATGACCTGATTGTCCACAGCCACGACCACTCCCAACTGGTCTTCGGCTTGTCGGGCGCGCTGGATTTCGAGGTGGAGGGTCGTGGCAGCCAGGTGGTGCAGCAGAGCTTCGTGGTGGTGCCGGCCGGCGCTCATCATGCTTGCGGCAGCCCGCGCGGCAGCCGGTGCCTGGTGTTGGACGTCCCGGACGCTGAGTGGGTCGCTCAGTGCCTGGGGGATCACGCCGACGCCAGCCGGCGCTTGCTGGACAGCACCGCCCGCCGGCCCCTGGATGCTGGACAAAGCCAGTTGGTCAGCTGGCTCGCGGGAAGCCCGGTCAACGATCCGCTGATCGCCCAGCAAGGAGCGGTACTGCTGCTGGCCAGCCTGAATGGTACTCACCAGGAACCGACCGGTCGGCGGCGCCTGCCCTACGCAGCCCTCGACGCGCACATCGACCAATACGCCGCCTATCCCCTGCAAGTGGCGGACCTGGCCCGGATCGCGGGACTTTCCGCTGCTCGCCTGCATGCCCGTTTCGTCGCCGAATGCGGGCAGACGCCGATGGACTACATCCGCAGCCGCCGCTTGCACAAGGCTGTAGCGCTGCTGCGCGACTCGGACCTGCCCATCGGCGAGATCGCCAACCGGGTCGGCTACAGCTCCCAGAGCGCCTTCGCCGCGGCGATACTGCGCGAATTCGGCACCTCGCCGGGCAAACTGCGGCGCTGGCGCTAGCCTGGCGCTAAAAAACGCCAGGATCGCGACAGACTCGCACCTCTTCAAAGGTTTAAATATTCACCTGTGGGAGCGGGCTCGCTCGCGAACGCGGTGTATCCGTCAACATAGCAGCGGCTGACACACCGCATTCGCGAGCAAGCCCGCTCCCACAAGGGAACTGTGTCAACCGAGGGACATCAGTTCTTCACCTCCGTCAGCTTTGGTTTATCTGCTCTAAGGACTGCAATGACTCCCCGTACCGCCCTGGGCGCCCTGCATATCGGCGCACTGATGTTTGGCCTGACCGGTGTGTTCGGCAAACTCGCCGCCGCCTCGCCGACGATCATCGTCTTTGGCCGCGCCGTTTTTGCCGTGCTGGCCCTGACGGTGTTCGCCCGCTTCGCCAGCCATTCCCCATGGCAGAAACTCCGGCCGCGGGACGGCTGGCGGCTACTGCTCAGCGGACTGCTGTTGACTGGGCATTGGGTGAGTTTTTTCATCGCGGTGAAAGTCGCCGGGGTGGCGATCGCCACGCTGGGGTTTGCCAGTTTCCCGGCCTTCACGGTGCTGCTGGAAGGATTGGTGTTTCGTGAACGGATTCGGGCCAATGAAATCCTGCTGGTGGTGTTGGTGAGCATCGGCCTGGTGCTGGTCACGCCGGACTTCGACCTGGCCAGCGGCACCACCACCGGCCTGCTATGGGCAGTGGCATCAGGACTGCTGTTTTCCCTGCTGTCGCTGACCAACCGTGCCGGCGCAGGCTTCGTGCCGCCCGTGCAGGCGGCCCTGTGTCAAAACCTGGTGGTGGGGGTATGCCTGTTGCCGCTGGCCGCGCCACAACTGAGCGCGGTGCGTGCCCTCGACTGGCTGTGGATCGGCCTGCTCGGCGTGTTCTGCACCGGCCTGGCCCACAGCCTGTTCGTCGCCAGCCTGGAGGTGATCAAGGCCCGCACGGCGGCGGTGGTATTCGCCATGGAGCCGGTCTACGGCATCAGCATGGCCTGGCTGCTGTTCGGTGAGACCCCGACGTTGCGCATGCTGTCAGGCGGCGCGCTGATCATCGCCGCCATCGTGATGTCGAGCCAGCTAAGCGGCGCGAAAAAACCGATGGCTGGCAGTGAAGCGCCCTCTCACTGAACCCGGTCGTTGTGCCCCAGGTCCCGCTCCGGGTCGATCCGGTCACGGACCCGCTGCTTGAGCACCTTGGCCTCGGGGAAACCGCCGTCAGCCTTGCGCTCCCAGATCTGCTCGCCATCGCAACCGATGTGGAACACCCCGCCGGTGCCCGGCACCAGGGACACCTTGCCCAGATCGTCACCGAAGGTGCTGAGCAGTTCCTGGGCCAGCCAGGCAGCGCGCAGCAACCATTGGCACTGGGTGCAATAGGTAATGATGATTTCCGGTTTTTGCTCGGTCATTGCGGGTCGACTCGTGGCTTCGAAGGCGCCGCTATAATACTCGCCTTTGACCGTCCGCCCGAGACTGACGATGCGCCGCCTGCTGCCTTGCCTGTTCCTGTTGCTATTGCCCTTGTTCGGCCATACCAGCGAGCCCGCCGGCGAAACCTCGCGGCCGAAGATCGGCCTGGTACTGTCCGGCGGCGCGGCGCGAGGCCTGGCCCACATCGGCGTGCTCAAGGCCCTGGAAGAGCAAGGCATCAAGATCGATGCCATTGCCGGCACCAGCATGGGCGCCGTGATCGGCGGGTTGTACGCTTCGGGGTACAAGATCGACGAACTGGAAAAACTCGCCCTGGGCATCGACTGGCAACAAGCCCTGTCCGACGCCCCGCCTCGCAAGGACGTGCCGTTCCGGCGCAAACAGGACGACCGGGACTTCCTGGTCAAACAGAAACTGAGCTTTCGCGATGACGGCAGCCTCGGCCTGCCGCTGGGCGTCATCCAGGGACAGAACCTGGCCCTGCTGCTCGAGAGCCTGCTGGCCCACACCAGTGACACCCGCGACTTCGATAAACTGCCGATTCCTTTCCGCGCCGTCGCCACTGACATCGCCAGCGGTGAAAAGGTCGTGTTTCGCAAAGGCCACCTGCCCAAGGTGATTCGCGCCAGCATGTCGATCCCGGCGGTGTTCGCCCCGGTGGAGCTGGACGGTCGGTTGCTGGTCGATGGAGGCATGAGCGACAACATTCCGTTGGACGTGGCGCGGGAAATGGGCGTGGACATGGCCATCGTGGTCGACATTGGCACCCCGTTGCGCAATCGCAAGCAACTGGTCACGGTGGTCGATGTCCTGAACCAGTCGACCACGTTGATGACCCGACGCAACTCCGAAGAACAACTGGCAACGCTGAACAAAGGTGACGTACTGATCCAGCCGGCCCTGGCGAGCTTCGGTCCAACCGATTTTGGCCGGGCCCGGGACATGATCGATGCCGGCTACCGTGCCACACAGATCCTCAAGGCCCGCCTGGCACTGCTTCGCCCTGCCGAACCGACCGATGTCGAACTCATGGCGGCACGTACTCCCAGCCAGCGTACGCCGGTCATCACCGCCATTCGCGTGGAGAACGACTCGAAAGTGGGCGACGACGTGATTCGCTATTACGTTCGCCAGCGCATTGGCGAACCACTGGACCTGGGACGCCTGCAAACCGACATGGGCACGCTGTATGGCCTGGATTACTTCGAACAGGTGCAATACCGCGTGGTGCACAAGGGCCCGGATAACACGCTGGTGATCAGTGCCCGAGGCAAACGTACCGGCACCGACTACCTGCGGCTGGGGCTGAGCCTGTCGGACGACATGCGTGGCGACAGCGCCTTCAACCTCGGCGCCAGCTATCGGGTCAACGGTATCAACCGCCTCGGCGCAGAGTGGCTGACCCGGGCGCAGATCGGCGACAGGCAGGAACTGTACAGCGAGTTCTACCAACCGCTGGACGTGGGCTCGCGCTACTTCATCGCGCCCTATGGGCAATTCGAATCCCGCAACGTCGAGGCGATCCTGGACAACGATCCGATCGCCCAATACCGCGTTGAACGCTATGGCCTGGGCCTCAACCTGGGTCGGCAGATCGGCAACAGCGGTGAGATCCGTTTCGGCGTCGGCCAGGCCTGGGGCAAGGCGGATGTGCGGATCGGCGATCACAGCCAGCCCAGCGAGGATTTCAATGAAGGTTTCTACGAACTGAAATATTCGTTCGACTCTCTCGACAACGTGTACTTCCCCCACGAAGGCGAAGACATCGGCCTGACCTGGCGCCAGTACGAACCCGGGCTGGGGTCCGACCAGCGTTACCGCCAATGGGAGTTCAAACTGGACAAAGCCCTGAGCAGCGGGCCGGACACCTTCATTCTGGGTGGACGCTATGGCCGCACGCTCGACACCGCGCAAATCGTGACGTCGAGCTTCGTGCTTGGCGGCGCGCGGCAGTTGTCGGGTTTTCGCGAAGACGGGATTTCCGGGCAGAACATGAGCCTGATGCGCGCCGTGTATTACCGTCGACTGACGCCGCGAGCCTACCTGCCCCTGGACTTTCCGCTGTACCTCGGCGGCTCCCTGGAGCGCGGCCGGGCCTGGAACAACGACAACGAATTCGACAGCGGCTATATCAATGCCGCCAGTATTTTCCTCGGGTTCGACACGCCGTTGGGGCCGCTGAGTTTCAGTTACGGCTTTAACGACGATGATGAGCAGGCGGTATATCTGAACCTGGGGCAGACGTTCTGATCGGCTGTGCAGTTTCCAAAGGAATATTGGTTATCTGACAGGCCGCCTTCGCGAGCAAGCCCACATTCCTGAGCGTCCACAGAACTGGTGTGGGAGCGGGCTTGCTCGCGAAGAGGCCAGTTGAGGCCCCATCAATTTCAGCTGTCAGCGAATCCCGGCCAGCAGCACCCGGGCGGTCTCTTTGAGGGGTTCATCGCCTTCCTGGAGCAATTCTTCAAGCAGGGTGATCGCCGTCTTCAAGTCGCCATCATCGATGCAGTTCTGCGCCTGCTCCAGTTTTTCAGCGTGTTCCGGCGCTTCGGGTTCAAGGGACATGGACTCCAGGGACAGAGCCTCAGACTCAGGCTCGAAGGGCAGCGCTTCCAGCTCCAGCGACTGCTCTTCATTGGCAAACCCGTCGAGAAAGGCGTCGTCCAGCGACTCGGTTTCCAGTGGTGCACTCCATTGCAGCTCCGGCTCGTCGAACCCCGAAAGTGACAACTCTTGGGAGACGTCAACGGCAGGCGTCGCGCCGGCGTTTTTTTCCTCGATGTTGTCCTGTTCATTGGTCAGATCCCAATTGCTGTCCATGGACAGTGCATCCAGATCCAACTCGAATTCGTCGTCGGGCACGTGCACCGGCGCCGACACAGGAGCGAGGGCTTCAGGGGCTTGAGGCGCTGACGGTGTCACCACGGGTGCGGCAACCATCGCGACCTTCGGGTAACGCCCACGAATATCTTCCAGCGTCCTGGCATCGACGCCCTGCGCCGACAAGTGATGTTCCTGGGCCTGAAAGCCGATGGCATCGCCCTGCTTACCCAGTACCTCCAGCAACTTGAGGCCCAGGTCGGTGCGCTCCGGCTCTGCCAGCAATGCCGCCCGCAACAACCCCGCGGCTTCGATGAAGCGGCCATAGGTCAGGTAGATCCCGACACCCTCCAGCACGTCCCCCAACGGCGCATCACCGTTGTTGAACGACGAAGCGACCTCAGGCTGCTGCGTATCGGCCGCCGATGCGTAGGTTTCAGCGTTGTCTTCGAGCATCGGTTCGGGACGTTCCGGCATCGGCTGTACGTCGGCCTGCTCCTGTCGACGACGGATGAACAGCAGCAACGCAAGCAACCCCAGAAGAGCCACCAGCCCCGCCACCCATAGCCAATTGACACCCTCGGGCTCGGGCTGCTCTGCCACAGGTTGTGACGGCGTCACTGACTGCGACTCAACCACTGGTGCGTCCTTCGCCACCTCAGTTGCCGGAGGCACAGAGGGTGGCGCAGCAGATGTAGCCGGGACCGGTGGGACCTCGGCCAGTTTCGCCTGCAACTCACTGATCTGCTTGCGCTGACCAGCAATTTCTTCGTCCTGGGCCTGCAGTCGGGCCTGTAACTCGTCGATGGTTTTCTGTTGTTGCTGGTTCTGCAGCGCGCTGGCGGCCAGTTGCTCGTCCGCAGCGACAGCGGCTGGTGTGGCTGCCGTTTCTGCCGGGGACGGCAACACCGCCGAATCGGGCAGCAGCAGGCGCTGGCCGATGGAAAGTCGCTCGCTGCCCGGGTTCAGGGCCTGGATCCCTTGCATCAGTTCATGTATCGAAGCGCCGCTGCCGGCATCGTGCAGACGTTTGGCGATGAGCCAGGGGTTGTCGCCCTGCACGACGGTGTAACGCTTGCCCTGGGTCGCCGGGGGCGGCTTGATGGCTGGCGCCGACGGGGACCGGGGAGCAGCGGCAGGTTCGTCGGAAGCGGGCACGATACCTGGCGTACCCGGTGGGTCGATCAGCACGGTGTATTCATGCAAGAGCCGACCGTTGGGCTGATTGAGCTGCACCAGGAAATTGAGGAACGGTTCTTCCACCGGTTTGTTGGAAGTGACCCGGATGAAACTGCGCTCGCCACGTATTACCGGGGTAAAGCGCAGGTTACTGAGAAAGAACACCCGCTCCACGCCGGCACGCTTGAAGTCGTCCGGGCTGGCCAGGCTGGCTGACAGATCGGCCTCGCTGAGCCCGTCCGCATCGACCAGGGCGATATCGGCGCGCAACGGCTGGTTCAAGGCGGAATGGAGCGTGATCTCTCCCAGCCCCAGCGCAGAGGCCAAAGCCGGATACCCCAATGCACCCAAGACAACTGACACGTTGACCCAACTGCGCAACGTGGACTGCAAACTTTCAAGCATGGGTATCCCTTTCGATTCGAACGCTTCCAATACGATTGCTTAGTACTGGTTATAGTTCGCTAATCGCTGAATCTCAAAAGTCGGGATACCGCCGATATGCCTCAGGATTTTTCCAGATTGGCCAGGATCCTGCCGTGAACCCGCATGCACACCCGCATGTCCTCTTCGTCGATGCCTTCGAACAGCTCCCGACGCAGTTGCGTGGCAATGGTTTCAATTTGCTCGATCAACGGCCGGGCCGGGGCGCAGAGCACGATCTTCTTGGCCCTGCGGTCCTCGGCCACGGCCTGGCGCTGCACCAGCCCCTGGGTTTCCAGGCTGTCGAGCAAACGAGCCAGGGTCGGCCCTTCGACGGCAACGCTCTGGGCCAGTTCGCGCTGGGTCGGCGCGTGTTCGAAGCGGGCCAGATGCAGCAGCACCAGCCAGCGTGCCTGAGACAGGCCCAGTCCGGCCAGGCGGCGGTCCAGTTCGGCACGCCAGCCCCGGGACATCTGCGCCAGTTGCATGCCAAAACGGTGTTGATCGGTTAACGACATAGAAAACTCATTAGATCTGAAATAGGAGAAATACTAATTATTAGTCAGCTAAGCATGCACATTGGATTCAAGCAAGGCCCGCCCCGCACTGAATCGTTAAAGGCGTGCAACTTACTGATCAGACTTCGAATTCCGATTGCAACGCAGCCCTCACGCAATACAGGACCCCTTCCGGTACCCGGCCGACGAACAGCGCCGCCACTTCCGCCACCGTTGGCAACTCGCCTTCCCCATCCAGGAACGCATCCTGCACCTCGCCCATCAGGTCTTCGGGCAGGTCCAGGGCCTGCTCCAGCGACAATTGCTGCTGGCCTATGGCTTCGGCCAGCATCGTGTAGACGTTTTTCTCCGAGCACTGGAGCTGTCCGGCGATCTGCAACGGGGTCATGCCGGCCCGGGCCAGGGTGATCAGCTCATGACGTACATCGGCCACCGCCTTCGGCGCCTCGGCCTCGCCGCCCAGCACCTGGAGGAAGGCCTCGCCATAGCGCTCCAGCTTGCGCGCGCCAACGCCGCTGACCCGGGCCATCTCCGCCAGGGAAGTGGGTTGGCTGCGCAGCATCTCCAACAGCGTCGAGTCGGGGAAGATGACGTACGGCGGCACGGCGTGTTCCTCGGCCAACTTGCGTCGCAAGGCACGCAAGGCTTCCCACTGATCGCGCTCTTCGCCACGGACCAGTTGGCTGGCCTGGCTCTTGCTGCTCTTGACCGCGGTCGCCGGCTTGAGATCACGGCGCAGTTCCAGGCTCACCTCGCCCTTGAGCAGCGGCCGGCAGGTCTCACTCAGGCGCAGGCCGCCATAGCCTTCCAGGTCGATGTCCACCAGGCCGCGGGCCACGAGCTGGCGGAACAGCGAACGCCATTCACTCTCGGAGCGGGCCTTGCCGACACCGTACACCGACAGGTGCTGATGGCCGAAACTGCGGACCTTTTCGTTGTCCTTGCCCAGCAGGACGTCCACCAGATGCCCCACGCCATAGCGCTGGCCGGTGCGGAAAATGGTCGACAACGCCTGACGCGCCGGTTCGGTGGCGTCCCAGGTCTCCACGCCGTCGACACAGTTGTCGCAGTGCCCGCACGGCTGGGGCATGTCTTCGTCGAAATAGGCCAGCAAGGTCTGACGGCGGCAACGGGTTTCTTCACACAGCGAGAGCATGGCATCGAGCTTGTGCTGCTCCAGGCGCTTGTGGCGTTCGTCACCTTCGGAGTTCTGCAACATCTGCTTGAGCATCACCACGTCCTGAAGGCCATAGGCCATCCAGGCATCGGCCGGCAAGCCATCCCGGCCGGCACGACCGGTTTCCTGGTAATAGGCCTCGAGGGATTTGGGCAGGTCCAGGTGCGCCACGAAACGCACGTTGGGCTTGTCGATGCCCATGCCGAACGCCACGGTGGCCACCATGATCAAGCCTTCTTCATTGAGAAAGCGCTTCTGGTGGTAGGCCCGCAACTCGTTGGGCAACCCGGCGTGATAGGGCAACGCCGGAAACCCCTGGTCGCAGAGGAACGCCGAGACTTCATCGACTTTTTTTCGTGACAGGCAATAGACGATGCCCGCATCGCTGCGCCGCTCGGCGAGGAACGCCAGCAACTGTTTGCGGGGCTGCTCCTTGGGCACGATGCGGTAGAAGATATTGGGGCGGTCAAAGCTGGAAAGGAACCGCTCGGCGTCTTGCAAATGCAGACGCTCGACGATTTCTTCCCGGGTCCGTTTGTCGGCGGTGGCGGTCAGGGCGATGCGCGGTACATCGGGGAACAGCTCCGCCAGCTGCCCCAGTTGCAGGTATTCGCGACGGAAGTCGTGGCCCCACTGGGACACACAGTGGGCCTCGTCGATGGCGAACAGGGCGATTTCCAGGCTTTGCAGGAAGGCCAGCATGCGCGGCTGCACCAGCCTTTCCGGAGCCAGGTAGAGCATTTTCAGCTCACCACGCCGGATCCGCGCCGCCAGGTCGCGCTGCTGCTCGGCACTGAGGGTGGAGTTCAGTGAAGCGGCGGCAATGCCCAGTTCCTCGAGCGTCGCGACCTGGTCGTCCATCAAGGCGATCAGCGGCGAAACCACCACTGCCAGGCCATTGCGCAACAACGCCGGGACCTGGAAGCACAAGGACTTGCCGCCGCCGGTGGGCATCAACACCAGGGCATCGCCACCGCTGGCCACGCGCTCAATAATGGCACCCTGACGGCCACGAAAACTGTCGTAGCCGAAGATGTCCTTGAGGACGCGTTGAGCCTGTTCGAGCATAGAAACTCCAAAAATCACCGAAACATCCCTGCAAGGCTGGTTCAGAACCGAACATGCTGCACCGGGTAAATCGTAAGTGCGCGTTTCGAACCGCTGGGGCATCGCAGGGCATCACAAAACGCGGCAGTATACCCGAGGCCTTTCGTACAGAGGGTGTTGCTGACAAGAGGTGTTGAGATTCCGGAAGGCCAAACAAGGTCTCTGTGGCAGGCAAATCTGCCAAGCGGCTGGCCTGGGCGCTCAAGAAGGCCTAGAATTCCCGCATTGTTTATTCCCCCAAGGTAGCCTGTAATGTCCTTCGCTGAGCAACTGACCCGCCTGCAAGTCTTCCTCGACGCCGATGAGCTGCACGACGAAGCACTGGACTACGTGGCCGCTCACGGCTACCTGACCGCCCTGTCGATCTGCTCCGAGCAGGTGCCGGATCGCGAGTGGATCGATGCCCTCTTCGCCGAAGAGCCGCATTACACCGACGAAGCCCAACGCATCGAAATCGAAGCCACGCTGGTCGGCCTCAAGGCGCACATTGCCCGTCAACTGGCGTCCGACGAAGAATTCGAGCTGCCCTGCGAGCTGGACCTGGGCGATGACCCGGACGATTCGGAACTGCGTGGCTGGTGCATCGGTTTCATGGAAGGCGTGTTCCTGCGCGAAGCGGCCTGGTTCGAAACCGCCGAAGAGGAAGTCAGCGAAATGCTGCTGCCGATCATGGTCGGCTCCGGCCTGTTCGACGAGCAACCGGAGTTCTCCGACATCGCCGCCGATGC
This sequence comes from Pseudomonas sp. SJZ078, assembly GCF_007828255.1. Classification (NCBI taxonomy): domain Bacteria; kingdom Pseudomonadati; phylum Pseudomonadota; class Gammaproteobacteria; order Pseudomonadales; family Pseudomonadaceae; genus Pseudomonas; species Pseudomonas sp. SJZ078. The sequence goes on from NZ_VIUG01000012.1 coordinate 114,657, forward strand.
CAACCTGATGGACGACATGATCGTACAGATCCCGGAAGCCCTCACCGCGCTGTACCTGCTGTGCAACGCTCCGGACGAGAAGCCGGCGATCCTCAAGCCTCGTCACCACTAAGACGCAGCCTATGGACAACCCCATAGGCAACCGCCCCCTGATGTTGCGCTACGTGCTGCTGGCCATCGGCTGGCTGAGCGTGGCATTGGGGGTGATCGGGATTTTCCTGCCAGTACTGCCCACTACGCCCTTCCTGCTTCTGGCAGCGGCCTGCTTCGCCCGCAGTTCGCCGCGTTTCTACCAATGGCTGGTGGAGCACCCACGACTCGGGCCGTGGATCAAGGATTACCTCAGCGGCAACGGCATCCCGCTCAAGGGCAAGGTCTACGCCATCGGGTTGATGTGGGCGAGCATTCTGCTGTCGTGCTACCTGGTGCCTTTGCCGTGGGCACGGGGGTTCATGTTGACGAGTGCGGTGTTGGTGACGGTTTATATCCTCAGGCAGAAAACACTGTGCAAGCCCTGAAGGCAGCGGGTCGGGCACTGGATAACGTCGAACATCGCTAGCCACTCCGCCCTTGATCGTTCACACGCTCTGCGTGGGAATGCCTCAACGGACGCTCTGCGTTCGGCTCTTGGAGACGCAGAGCGTCCCAGGCTGCATTCCCACGCAGAGCGTGGGAACGATCAATCAACTGTGTTTATTGAGCTGTGGGACGCTGCTGGAGCGGGCTACACCGCCTTGCGCCATTGCCTACAAGTACGCCAGAATCCGCCGGCTTGTGCACCAGGGGGGCGAGATCTATCGTTTGCCGGTCGCTGACGAATCAGCGATCGGGTTTGGTAGCCCGTCCTCCACATGACGCACAGCGTCACCACCTTCAACGGTGTCTTTTTGGCATTCGTCTTATGGTGGCCATGCGCAGGGCGCCCTCGGGCGCGCCGGCTTTCCATGTGGTCCGGTCTACCAACCTTCGTATGGCCGCCACCCTAATGAGATGGTCAGCCCAGTACGGGAGCCTCGGTAAATCTAAACTTACCGGGGTTCTCACTGACTTGCGGAGACCTCGTTTGGTAGCGAGGGTGATGGCTCCTTTCATTACACATGGAGCTTCATCTTATGTTCAAAGTAACTCCCAATCCGCCAGACGCCGACCCCACATCCTCATATGACAAAGCCGCCGATCGCGCCCTCGACTTTTACCTGAACCCCAAACCGAGCGAGTCCGAGATCAATCCGCCCTTCGATCAGCTCTTTGCCGTCGTCAATGGCATCGAGACTGAAGTCCTGCTCGCCAACCTCAGCGAAACCCTGGCCTCGGCCAATGCCATGGTCAGTGATCTGGCCTTCGAGCTGAACGGTTCCCGGCGGCATGTGGCGTTGGGTATCCAGCAATTGATTGAACTGGGCGCATTGCTCGCGAACCGGGCACTGGACAATGTCGAACATCGCTAGCCACTCCGCCCTTGATCATTCCCACGCTCTGCTTGGGAATGCCTCAACGGACGTTCTGCGTTCGGCTCTTGGAGACGCAGAGCGTCCCAGGCTGCATTACCACGCAGAGCGTGGGAACGATCGAAACCCGGAAACGGCGGGTTTGCCATTTCAGCTCAGCTCACACCGTATCCACCTTCAATGAATGATCATTCAACATCCCATTGATGATGGTCGCCGTGTCCGCCCCGCCTGCAATCATCCCGCCCGCCCCCGGTGTCACGCCATAGTGGCTGGCGAGGTCGACGCCGGCCAGGTCGATGGTCTGGTTCGGCGTGGCGCCGGCAGTGGCGCTGACATCGATACTGGTGATGACCGAGGCGCCGCTGCCGGTGACGGTGAAGTGCAGGTAGTCGTCCAGGGATGCACTGGTGCCATTCTCTCCCAGCAGCAGCTGTGACAGGTCAAGTTTGTCGAGACCGGGGGTGAAGTCGGTGATCACGTCATGGCCGCTATTACCTGCCATCCACTGGAAGGTATCGGCGCCGCTGCCGCCAGTGAGGGTGTTGTTGCCCAAGCCGCCGATCAGGATGTCATCGCCGCCACCGCCATTGAGCACGTCATGACCCAACCCGCCGTCGATGCGGTTGCTGGCCCCGTCACCGGTGAGGGTGTCGTTGAAGTTCGAGCCGATGAGGTTTTCGATGCCGCCCAGGGTGTCGCTACCGGCGCCTAGCGTGTTTTGCGCGGCGAGCAGGCCCAGGTTCACCGTGACGCCGGCGCTGGCATGGGCGTAGCTGGCGGTGTCGTTGCCGGTGCCGCCATCGAGCAGGTCATTGCCCGCGCCGCTGTAGAGCAAATCGTTGCCCGCTCCACCGTGCAAGGTGTTGTTGCCCGAGCCGGCACTGAGGATGTCGTTGCCCTCTCCGCCGTTGAGGAGGTTGTCGCCATTGCCGGCCAACAACACGTCGTCTCCCGTGGTGCCGGTCAACGTATGGCCCGCCTGATAGCTGATGCTCACCGCCGCACTGTCGCTGCCGCCGTGGTTATCGCTGGCGGTGTAGCTGCCGTGGTAATCCGGTGTGCTGTCCTGGGCGCCGGCATAGTTGACGGTCAGGGTCAGTTGATAGTTTTCCGCGGCGTTGGCGTTGCCGCCACCGGGGTTGGGGATGTTGGTGAGGTGGATCTGGTAGTTGCCGTCCGCTGTCGCTGTGAACGAAGCCCCATCGTTGATCGCGATGAACGGTCCGCCATTGAGGGAATACTCCATAGCAATGCGACCGGCCGACAGATTGTGGTCCAGGGTCAGGGTTTCACCTTGCTTGAGACTGATGTTGAGGCGATCCTCATCGTTGGTATTGTTGTTGGACACCATCCCCAGTGCACCGCTGACCACCAGCACCGCCGTCATGGCGGCGGCATTGGCGACGAAGGTACTGCGGTCGAGATTGATCGACTGCACGTTGTTGCCGGTGAAGCTGACCGTGCCAGTGCTGCCGGTGAAGTCCGCGCCTTTGCCGACCCAACCGGTGTTGAAGCTGGTGGGTGCAGCGGTCAGCGGATCGCCATTGGCGTCACTGTCGTTGCCCAGCAACAGTTCTCCCGGTACCACGATATTGCCCGACAGCACGTTGGTGATGACGTTGTCGTCCATCGCCACGGGTGGACTGTTAGGCACGACGTTAATCACCAGGCTGGAACTCGCCAGGTCGCCATCGTTGTCACTGACGGTGTAGGCGATGTTTTCGCTGATCACCGTACTGGTGGTGGTCTGAGAGGTGTAGCTGTACTCGCCGCTGTCGAGGTTGATCACCAGCGTGCCGTTGTGGGCGGTGGCGATGCTCACGCTGTTGTTCACGCTGTTGAACGTGCCATGGTTGGCCCCGCCACTGGCCGTCAATGCACCCTGACCACCGTTGGCGGCCGGGTCATAGCTGTACGTGGTGCCATCGACCACCAGGCTTTTGACATAGCCTCCGTCGGCGCCGAACGTACCGCCCTCGCCCAACAGGCTGCCGGTGACCGGCACGCCTTGCACGGTGCCGGACAATACCGAGTTGAGCTGGTTGAGATCGGTCACCACTACGGCGTTGGTGTTGGTATGGGTGCTGCCATCGTAGGCCAGTGGGTCGAGGTTGGCATTGCTGACGCCACTGCCCAGGCCGATGGCGTAGTTCTTGATGCCGTTGGCGTCGAGGAAGGCTTTCCAGGCGGCTTCGTCTGCCGCACCGGTTTCCTGGCCCGACGTCGGTTTGCCGTCAGAGAAGAAGTAACCGATGTTCTGCGCCCCGGTCAGTTGCCCGGAGGTGACGAACGCAGTCTTGGCCGCCGCCACTGCCGCATCGTAGTTGGTCCCGCCGTCAGCCGTCAGGCTGGTGAGGAGCGTCTTGGCCGTCGCGACATCGACCCACACCGAAGTCTGGTCGGTGGCACTGCTGCTGAAGGTCACCAGCTGGACCTTGACGTCTCCCAAGTCATCGTACTTATCGAGCAAGTCGCTGATGGCCTGCTTCGCCAGGTCCAGCCGCGAAAGCCCTGGTACGCCGGAAGCATCGGCCATGCTGCCGGACACATCGAGCACGATCAGCAGGTTCGAATCGATCTCCACCGCCGTCACTGAACGTTCCGATGCAACGGCGCTGGGCACATCGTCGACGATGCTCACCACCAGGTTGCCGGTAACGGTGTTGCCCCGGGAATCCGTGGCCTGATAGGTGAAGCTTTCGCTCAAGACGTTCGGACCGTCATTGGCGTGGGGGGTCGTCGTGGCGGGCGAGGTCAGGGTGTAGGTGTAGGAGCCGTCAGGATGGAGCAGCAGTTGACCATAAGCCCCCGTGGCGTTGCCCACCAGGGTGAAGGTCACCGCGCCAGTGGCACCCGACACCGAACCGACCAGGCTGCCGCTGGCCGTTTCGCCGGTACCGCTCGGATCGCTGCCAGTGACTGTGCCAGGGGCCAGGTCCTGGCCGTCCTGATTCAGATCGAGGGCTTTTTCATAGACGGTAATGTCGTGGTCCGTTTCGGCGACAAGGCAGCTGTTGTGTACATCGATGGTGATCGTAGTGGTGCTCTCATCCCCATCGCCATCGCGCACGGTGTAGGTGAACACATCCGTGGCGCCGGGTGCGCCGACGCTGTCCGGGTTGCTGTGGTAGACCGCGTTGCCATTGGCATCCAGGGTCAGGTAGCCGTAGGTACCGTTGATCTGGGTGTTCAGACCGCCAACAACCGGGGTTGAAGTGTCGCCGCCAACCCGTACGCCGATGACGGTACCGCCGTCGGCGCCGAGCACGTCGTTGTCCAGCACGTTACCGCTGACCGTCCCGCCCTCCACCACCGCGGCTGTGTCGCAATAAGCATTTGGCACATCGTCGACGATGTTGATGACGATGGTGCTGGTGACGGTGTTGCCCAAGGAGTCCGTGGCTTGATAGGTGAAACTTTCACTGAGCGCGTTCGGGCCATCATTGGCATTGGGCGTTGTCGTTGCGGGCGAGGTCAGGGTGTAGGTGTAGGAGCCGTCCGGGTTGAGTAACAACTGCCCGTGGGTGCCGGTGGCGTCGCTCACCAAGGTGAAGGTCACGGCGCCAACGGCACCGGTTACCGCCCCCACGAGACTGCCGGTAGCGGTTTCACTGGTGGCGCTCGGGTCGCTGCCGGTGACAGTGCCGGGGGCCAGGTCCAGGCCATCCTGATTCAGATCGAGGGCTTTTTCGTGGACGCTGATGTCTTGATCCGGCGTGGCGACCAGGCATACGTCGTGTACGTCGATGGTGATGGTAGTGGTGCTTTCATCACCGTCGGCATCGCGCACGGTGTAAGTGAACACGTCCGTGGCGCCGGGGGCACTGACGCTGTCCGGGTTGCTGTGGTAGACCGCGTTGCCATTGGCATCCAGGGTCAGGTAGCCGTAGGTGCCATTGATCTGGGTGTTGAGGCCGCCGATTGCCGGGGTCGAGGTGTCGCTGCCGGCGCGTACGCCGACTACCGCGCCACTGGCAGCGGGCCCATCGGCACCGCCCACGTCGTTGTCCAGAACATTGCCGCTGACTGTCCCACCTTCATTCACCGAGGCGGAATCGGCGTGGGCAGTGGGCAGGTCGTCAACGATGTTCACATCGAGATTACCGGTGGCCGTGGTGCCGTTGTCATCGGTGACCACGACGTTGAATTGCTCGCTGAGACTGTTTGCGCCGTTGGCGTTTGGATGAGCTTCGTTGTCCAGCAGGGTGTAGCTGTAGCTGACTACCCCGGTGGCCGCGTTGAAGCCGGTGATGGTCAGGGTGTTGCCCAGCGCCGTTGTGATGGACTGTGGAAAACCTGCCGCCACGCCACCGCTGACGACAGTGATGCCGCCGACGCTCAAGGTCTGCACGCCGTCCAGCGCGGTCACGGTGAAGGTGCCGCTTTGGGTCAGGGCTGGCGCATCCGGGCTCGTGCCGTCGCCGAGGTTTTTCTCCTGCACCGTCAGCTCACCGCCCTCGGTGTCCAGGCCGGTGATAATCACCGGATCGTCATTGTTGTGCACTTGCAGCACCAGGTTTGCAGTGCTGGTATCGCCGTCCGCATCGGTCAGGGTGTAGGTGAAGGTCTCAGTGCCGTTGCCGCCACCGTGCAGATCTTTGAAGTCCGTATCGGCGGGGTTGAGGGTGTAGGTGTAGGAACCATCGGCGTTGAGCACCAGGGTGCCGTAGGTGCCGGTGAACGTGCCCGGTGTGATGGGGCCCGACGCA